>SUWS01000049.1 GCA_015061365.1 Lentimicrobiaceae bacterium
TACCGCCTTCTAATTGAAGTTGAGCGTCATCTGGGAATTCTGTTCCGAGAACGTTCTTGATAGTAGCTTTGAAGTTTTCAGCGAGAGTCTGGAGTTCTTCAGCTGTGATTTCAGTATCTGATTTGTAGCCTTTTTCTTCTTTGAAGTTGTCGAGCATTTCGTCCAAAATCTTACGGATGCCTTTACCTTCAGCAGGTTCTCTGTCTTCAGCTTTTTCCATAACGACGTCGGCATACATCATGATGAGACGGCGATATGAGTCATAAACGAATCTTGGGTTGTTGGTTTTCTTGATCAAGCCAGGGATAGTTTTTGAACAGAGACCGATGTTCAAGACTGTGTCCATCATACCAGGCATTGACTGACGAGCACCTGATCGGCATGATACTAACAATGGATTTTCTGCATCGCCATATTTCATGCCCATGATTTCTTCCATATTCTTAATACCTTCTGCTACCTCGTCCATAAGACCTTCCGGTAATTGGCAGTTATTTGCATAATAAGCTGTACAACATTCTGTTGTAATAGTTATACCAGCTGGAACAGGTAAACCTAAGTGACACATTTCTGCCAAGTTAGCACCTTTTCCACCTAATAAATTTTTCATTGTGGAGTTTCCTTCAGCGGTACGATTGCCAAAAGAATAAACATACTTTGTTTTTCCCATTGTGTTAAATTTTATAGTGTTTTTAAAATGATTTCGAAGCCATCTCCTTTACGGAAAGGAGTTTGCAAATTTAAGTAATTATTTTTTAAATTGAAAGAGCAAAGTTAAAAAAAATTACGTTTTGTTGCGATTTCGGTATATGCGTTTAGTGACGACATTTGTTTTACAGCCGCCTCTGTGCGTTAGGGATTGAAGCGGCATCCTTTGCGAGCGCAGTTTAGGAGCGAGCAAAGATATAGCGGAAAGCCCGACGGCGATAGCCGGAACGCCCAGGTTAATTTACAATTTATAATTCATAATTCATAATGCATAATTATCTATTCTCCAACAATTACAAATTATGCATTATGAATTGTACATTATGAATTAACAAGGAGTTACGCTTTCAGCCATTCGTGTTTCGCGACGCTGTAGATAGGGAGGAATGGTATCAAGATTGGAGTTTTCTTGACATATTTCTGGAAGTCGGGGTCGTTGCCGTAGGTGACAGCTTGGCGTACTTCCAAGCGACGAGCACCGCTGAACATCACATAGACGATGCCGATGTAGCCGATGGCGGCGATGATCCACTGCCATGCCGAACATGAGGCGCCGATGCAGACAACGAAAGAGCCTGTCCATATCACGAGTTCGCCTAAGTAGTTGGGACAGCGTACCAAACGATACAAACCTGTATCGACATAACGTTTAGGATTTATCTTCTTGGCGGCTTTCTTCTGAGCGTCGGCGACAGACTCCAAGATGACGCCTAATGCCATGAGAGCTGCGCCAATCCAAGCCCATAACTCGTTGACAGCTACGCCGTCGGCTTTGTTGGACAGATAGAAAGCGACGGGACTCACCTGACCTACGTAAAGTAAGGCGCAGAAAATCCACACCGTGATGACGACGAAGAGCGGTTTTTTCTTGGCGGCATCGGGACCGTAGAGGATCTTCTTATACTCAGGAGATCTTTTCTCGCGGGTGGCGAGGTAGAGGCCGAGACGCATTCCGAAGATGAACATGACGACGCATAGGAGAGCGGTCGGGATTGTGATGACGTCGCGGAAGATGACGGCGATGGCGATTGCCAAGGCGGAGATGCCGAAACCGTAGCCGAGGCTGAAGAAATAGATGAAATAGATCCAGCCGAGAGCGGAGACGGCGAGCGATACTAACAGTAAGATTAAAAGATAATGCATAAAATTTATTTTTTTAAGTTAATAGTTCAAAGTTAATAGTTTAGAGTAGTTTAAAAGTTTAGAGTCTATGAGTTGTAAGTTTATTTTTAAAGAGCTTTTGGCTCACAGCACATAGCTCAAAACTTTAAACAATCGAAGCTATATTTTTGTATCGCAAAGGTTGTAATTTTTTTTGAAATAATTTTGAAAATTTTAAAATAATTTTTGATGATGGTTTACTTTCCAATATCCGCCTTTGGCTGGGCCGATGCGTTCGATGGTGCCGTCGGCTTTGAGATTGGCGAGATGTTTTTCTACAGCCTTGGCGGAGATGCCGATTTTCTCAGCGAGAGCCGCGGCACTCAGTCTGCCATTCTCTGCAAGAAGAACGATTATTTTCTCCCTACTTTTTAAAGTTTTCTCCCTACTTTTATAAAGTTTCTCCCTATTATTATCATCTCCGATAGATTCTAAGTAAGTGGCGATTTCATTTTGAAGGTTACGTTCCATCATAGATGACATAAAGGTTCTGAAAATGTTGATATTATCCTCTTCACGTGTTGCGACCAAAGCTTTGATATATTCCTCTTTATCCTCTTTGAGAATCTTAGTAGGGATTAGTCCGAATTCAAATTGCAACATATTCATTATCAGTCGAGCCATACGTCCGTTGCCGTCAGCCCAAGGATGTATTGTTACCAAATTATAATGAGCGTCGAATGACATCTGATAGAGTTCGTCGATAGACATATCTGATGCTTTCTCGCGTTGGAAATTCAGTTGTTTGCAGAACTCTTCCAACTTTATGGGTACTTTGTTGTAACTCATATAAGAGCGACCTCCTATGCCGGCAGTGACATTGAGCAGACGCAACTCTCCACGAGCGGAAGAGAAGTTGCCAAGAACTGTATTATATTCTTTACCAGTATTTTTCATCACAAGAGCTGAGAGTGAGATAAGCATCTCTGTTGTTATTGGCTTATGCAGTCTCGCAAATTCAATAGCTTTCTCGTAAGCAAGTTTCAGGTCGAGGTTCATGCTCTGTTCCTCAATACTTTTACCGTTGATGCTTAGTCCGTGATCGAATAAAATTTGATTTTCCAACTCTGTGATTGTTGAGCCTTCGATGGCGGTAGAATGAGTAATCAAAGAGTAGAGATAGAATTTGTCGTAGTCTATTTGGCTGTCGATTCCTAATTCGTGATAATGACTTATGAGATATTCAAATTTGTTTACCATGATACAATATGTTTTGTTTCTCCCTACTTTTATATGCAAAGATAATATTTTTCTCCCTACTTTTGGGATCTTCATAATAAAAAATAAAAGGGGTTATATTGTTCGAGAGAATTTTTTTTAGTGTCTACTTCCTGAAGCTGGTACAGTTTTACCGAATAAATTTACGCCAAATTACCGAAAAATATTATTCCAAATTACCGAATATTAAATTGTTTTTATTACTTTTGTAGCTGAAAATACTTTAAGATATGGAAGGTTACAGACATAGGATAATGGATAGTCTGCTTGAAAAGAAATTGCAGGCAAAAGGAGCTGTGTTGATAGAGGGACCTAAATGGTGTGGTAAAACTACTACGGCAGAGGAAATCGCAGCCAGCAAAATATTGTTGGCTCGAACTGATGTGAAAAATAATTTCAAGAGTCTGTTAGAAATAGATACAGATGCTGCGTTATCAGGCGATGCTCCTATGCTTATTGACGAATGGCAGACCGTACCTAAATTGTGGGATGCTGTAAGGTATACAGTTGACCACCGCCGTAAAATGGGACAGTTTATTTTAACAGGTTCTGCTGTTCCAGACAAGGAGGCTGAAGAGGAAAGAGAACATTCAGGAACAGGACGTTTTGCTTGGTTGACAATGCGTCCTATGACGCTGTTTGAATCTGGAGAATCAAACGGGAGAGTAAGTCTCGGAAATTTATTTACTGCACCAGATAAAATACTTGAAAAGAATGAACTTAAACTGCAAGATATTGCATTTTTGATTTGTCGTGGCGGTTGGCCTATGGCTGTCGGATTGCCTGAAGAGGCCGCTTTGGAACAAGCATTTGATTACTACGATGCAGTAACTAAGGAAGATATAATCAAAGTCGATGGCGTTAAAAGAGCTTCGGAGCGAGTGCAACGCTTGATGAGAGCTTATGCCAGACATCAAGGAACACAAGCATCAATAGCGACTTTGAGAGAAGATCTGAAGAATAATGATATCGCTACACTTGATGATGATACCATAAGTTCTTATCTTGATGCGTTACGAAAGATTTTTGTGGTAGAGGACATGCCGGCCTGGAATCCTAATCTTCGTTCAAAGACTGCAATCCGCACTGCTGACACACGTTATTTCGTTGACCCATCAATTGCAACAGCGGCATTAGGTTTAGGCCCTTCAGATTTGATTAGTGACTTGAAAACGATGGGATTCTTCTTTGAAGCAATGTGCATAAGAGACCTGCGTGTATTTGCAGAAGCTTTAAATGGTAAAGTGTATCATTATAGAGATAAAAGCGGATTGGAATGCGATGCGGTAGTGCATCTCCGCAACGGACAGTATGGACTTATCGAAATTAAACTCGGCGGTGAGACTTTGATAAATGAAGGAGTAGAAACACTGAATTTATTAGCCAAGCAGATTGACACTACACGTATGAAAGCACCAGCCTTTAAGATGATATTAACGGCAACAGGTGAACATGCATATCGTCGCCCAGAAGATGGAATATACATTGTTCCGATAGGATGTTTGAAACAATAATTTATTATTCGAGAGAATTTTTTAGTTTTGTATGACGTATTAAATTATAATAATATGAATGAAGAGTGTCTGATTTGTAGTTCTCCGCTTGAATATCTTGAGAGTGCTGTCGAGATGGAGTGTGTTTTATGTCATAAGAAAGTGATGAGCAAGACTCGTTGTGTGAACGGGCATTATGTCTGTGACGAGTGTCATACTTCTGGGATTGATACGGTGGTTTCGCTATGTCTAAACGAGAGTTCTAAGAATCCGATTGAGATTATGGATAAGATGATGTCGATGCCGTTCTGTCATTTTCACGGACCGGAACATCATATCATGGTCGGGTCGGCATTGTTGACGGCGTATAGAAATTCTGGTGGTGAGATTGACTTAGCCGCATCTTTGTCGGAGATGTTCAGGAGGGGCAAGGAAGTGCCTGGCGGTATATGCGGGTTCTGGGGAGCGTGCGGAGCTGGAATAAGCAGCGGCATATTCGTCTCTATAGTCACGAAATCGACGCCTTTGGGTGTTGAGAATTGGGGGTTGTCGAATCAGATGACGTCGCGATCTTTGGGTAAGATTGGAGAAGTGGGCGGACCGCGATGCTGTAAGAGAGATTCGTATCTCGCCATAAGAGAAGCCGTTGATTTCGTCAGGGAGAAATTAGGTGTCGAGATGGAGATTGGTGAAGTCAGATGCCTTCGTTCATCGAGGAACAACCAATGTATAAAAGAGAGATGTCCTTTTCATTGTGAGGAGGTGATATGACGAGTCTCTCGGCAAGGATATATGAGATTGTGAGGAATATTCCGCGAGGTGAGGTGATGACTTACGGACAGATAGCGGAGATGCTTGGTGACAAGAGACTTGCGAGAGCCGTGGGTAACGCTCTGCATAAGAATCCCGATAGGGAGAATATCCCGTGTCATAGGGTTGTCAATTTCAAGGGAGAGTTGTCTAAGTCGTTCGCGTTTGGAGGTATAGAAGCGCAGAGACGACTCCTCGAGAGTGAAGGCGTTGAAGTGGTAGGGGATAAGGTGGTGATAGTTAACAATTGACAATTAACAATTAACAGTTAACAATTGACAATTGACAGTTTATTAAAATACTTTAAGCCTTAAACTGTTTATGAATGAGACTCGAATGAAGCCATAATATTAAGCATTGAATTAGCGGAGATGGTACGGAGGAGATTGGGAGAGGAATTACTATTTATCAGAGTGTTTGTTGTGACAGTGTTCTTTTGCTATAGCTATTGCTTTCTTTAGTTTTTCTGACAATACTTTCTTATCTGGCAGTTTGGTGTAATATTGTGCTACTTTTATGTTAGGATTGTCGTTAAGCATCAGAGTTTTCAGATGCGTCCATGATAATTGTTTCTGTGTTGCGGTAATTATTTCGTCTTCGGAGAAAGTCTCCGCACTGCGGAGACAATGTCGTAACTTCTTCTCGCTCCAGCCTTTGCCATAGCGTTCGGTTAGTTTTTGTGATAGTTTCCTGACTATCTGCTGTCCGTAATCGGCTCGGCGGTTGAATAATATCTCATTGTTGATTCTTTTGCCGATATGCCAGTTCGTCAAGCATATTTTGGCGTTCTCATGATGCAAAGGTATGAAGAAAAATCTTCACTTCTACATTTTTAACATTTTTTAACTTTTGGGCGGATAGATGTGATTATCTTTATTTTTTTTAAATTAATGAGAAAACGCCTGACAACTCACATTGGTCCTAATTTATCTATCGACTCAACAGGAACTCAACAGGAACTTGACAAGAAGATGACAGGAACTTGACAGGAAGATGGTGGTTGTGGTGTTGTTGGTTTTTGTGTTTATTGTCTTATCGAAGCAAGATAGCGCAAGGTGACGCAATGTGGGGTTATTGAAACTTGTTTTAAAAATGTCGTTGTTTCTTGTTTTATTTTTGCGGCGAAAGCGTTGATGATTATGGTTGTTGCTTTCGGTTTTTTTATTTATTAATTTTTTAAATTTTTCTGTCTATGGGAAACATAAAGCAAGGAATCCTTGGGGGATTCTCTGGTAAGGTAGGAACCGTGGTGGGTTCTAATTGGAAGGGTATCAGTTATATGAGGGCGATTGCTCCGAGTATAAGGGATGCCCGTACTGCAAAACAGTTGGCTCAGCGTGAGAAGTTTAAACTTGTGTTGGGTTTTCTTAGGTCGGTGCAGTCGTATGTGCGTGTGGGTTTTAAGATTGTTGATGGAGGATTGTCGGTGGTTGTTTGACTGCCGACAATTATTTTTAGAACAATTTATTAACATAATGTTGAAAAAAAACTATATAATATTATCTGTAATTGATTGATTACGTTTCTTATTTTGCGTATCTTTGTATTGTTAGCTATGGGCTGTGAGCCATGAGCATTGGGATGTTTGTGGTGGCTTATGGTTAATAGTGTTTTTTAATTAATTAAATTTTCATAATTATGAATTTACTCTTAGATTTGACCGCCGCTGTTAAGGTTAGGAATTGTACGACGCAGTACTTTGATGAAGTGCAACTTTCGCATAGAATAATGTACAGTGACGTGTTTGATTGGATATTGGAACGAGCTAACGGCATTAAGGATGTGTATGGGAAGGTTTGTTTCTTGTATAATGCGCTGAAGAGGTGTTTGGGCATTGATTTACAGAAGATTTATGGAGAGGGGTCTCGTGATGGGAATTTCTGGAGTTTGCTGTGTTATTGTTATTTTCTAATTCAACGGAAGGGTCGTGTTATGCAAGAGAACGAAAAATTGGCAAAGGAAGCCGTGAGTGTTGATGGTGTGGTGGATATAAGTGAGATTGCGCGAACGCCGTTGGAGGATTGGATTGATAACTATGATGTTATGGAGTTGCTTCATATAAGTAAGAGGACGTTGCAGACGTTGCGGTCTAACGGCAAGGTGAGGTTCTCGAAGATTGGGCGTAAGATTTACTACCGACGACAGGATATACAGAATATGCTTGCGGAGAATTACACGATGTTTGAGATTCATAATGAATACGGCAAGAAGAGGGAGAAGAAAACGGCGTAGTTGGAATCTGAGAATTATAGAATCTGAAAATCTGAGAGGTTGGCGAATGGATAAAGGCGAAAGTTGTTTTTGCTGTGGGCGATGGGCTGTGAGCGATGGGCTTTTGGTCTCCACGTATCGCAGGTGTCTCACGGAGTTTGTTGTGGAAGATGTCTGTTGACCGCTCCTCATTCCTAATTGAATTAGTGGACTTGGTACGAGGAGGGTACGGAGAAGGTATGAAGAGAAAAGGGATACGAAATATATAATTTAGGATTATTGATATTTTATTTCTTGTTTTGTATATAAATATCCTTAATTTTAAAATAAAATTTAATCTTATAAGCATTTAATTTGAAAAAAATGTTATATTTGCATTTCAAATATTGAATTTTATGATAGAAGAGATAACTTTAAAAAACATTTATTCTTTCAAGGATGAGGTAACGTTTAGTTTTGAAGCTACGGCAGATACAGCTTTTGACTCTACGCATGTGGTTGTTATGCCTAATGGAACTCGTCTGCTCAGATTAGGTGTTATATATGGTTCAAATGCAAGTGGCAAGAGTAATCTTTTGTACGCAATAGATGATTTGCGTCTTTTTTTAATTTCTGACCCTCAAAATATGGATGTGCATACTGGTTTTGAACCTTTTATGCTCGATAAAGAAACACCGAACCTGCCGTCTGAATATAGTGTTAGGTTTTGGATTGATGGCGTCAGATATTGGTATCAATTACATGTAACAGGCAAGAAAGTTATTTATGAAAAGTTATCGTTTTATAAAACTACTCAACCTATTAAAATTTTTGAAAGGACTCTTGATGGCGGACAATCTGTATTGACTTTTAACAATAAGGTGCAGAAAATAGGACAGGAAGAACAGAAAATATTGAACTTGAATTGCTTGCCTAATATGTCGTTTTTTGCGACACGTGGACGTGTTAATATGAAGATGGAGCATGTTGATAAAGTTCGTGATTGGATTCATAATAAGTTTATGCCGTTGGTTGATATTGGCGCAAATATGAATAAATATGGATATAACAAAATAAAGAAAGATAATAAATTCGTGGATTATCTTGTTGACTTCATGCACCTGGCTGATTTTAATATTAGCGGACTTGAAAATAATTATGCTAAAGAACAAGATACTGCAAATAATCCTGCAATTGTATTTGAACATACTGTAGAGAATGATAGAGGCTCTGAAAGATATAATATGAGTTTTGGGCAACAAAGTGAAGGTACAAAACGAATGATTGGTATTGAAGCTGCTATATATGAAGCGGTAGAATTTGAATCTTTTTTGACTATTGATGAAATTGAGACATCGTTGCATCCGGATTTGTTGGAATATGTTTTGCAAAAATTTTTGATGAATCATGGTAACAGTCAACTGCTTGTGACAACGCATTATCCAGGATTGTTGGATACAATTAATGACCTTTTGCGTAAGGATAATATTTGGTTTGTTGAAAAGGGAAAGAATGGTTCTACAGATTTGTATTCTCTTGTGGAGTTTAATGGATTGAATAAGATAACTCGTTTTGAACGGGCTTATCGTAACGGACAATTTGGAGCATTACCTAATATAAAAGATTGATATATGGCGAGAAAGATAAATACGAGGGAGACGAGGCGACCGAAGAAACGTGTGGTTGGAGCAGGGATTACGGAATTTTGGTATTTAAAACATCTTAAGCCACTGCTTGAATTGGATTTTGAATTGAAACCAAGATTTTTTGGTGATGAATCTGTTGCGAATATTAATAGTCTCATAGAGGAATCTCTTGGCGATGGTGCGCCGGTAATATGTTTTTACGATGAAGATGTGAAGCAGTGGAATCATGTTGAAGCGCAGCGTATAAAATGTTTGCATGATAAATATGATAAGAATGAAAATGTGACGTTGGCATGTAGTATGCCTTCTATAGAATATTGGTTCTTATTACATTATGAAAATACAAATAAGTATCTAAGAACATCAGGTGATGCCATTAAAGCTTTAAAAAAGTACATTCCTCAATTTGATAAGAAAATACATTTCTTAGAGCAAGCGAAATGGGTTGAAGATCTTATAAAAGAAAACAAGATGAATAAGGCAATGCAGCGAGCAGAGAAATTTGGCAGAAATGGCAGTTCATATACGGATGTTTGGAAAGCGATGAAAATAATAAATGAAAATAAATAAAAATGGAAGATATTGTAAAATCATTTAATGTAACCTATAATAGTGAAGATGCATATGAGATGGTTGCTCAAATTGGTGATATCGCACTTGATGCAATAATTGATGGTGGTGTGTTAGACGGAATTCCTGTATTAGGGACGTTAAAAGGTATTTATAAGACTACGCAAAACATTCAAACACGACGCCTAATTAAAAAAGTTCATAAATTTATATTTGCTACAAAAGATACCACATTATATGAACGTATGAAGTTTATGGCGGAATACACTGAGAAAAATAAAGAAAATGGGTGTGAAGCATTATTGGCAGTTATAGATAAATTGGACAATATAAATAAAGTTGACATATTGGCAAATTTGATGAAAGCTAAAATAAATGACCATATAAATATTGAGTGTTTTATAAGATTATGTGTAGTTATTGATCGTATTCCGTTTTCTGATTTGAATGAGTTGTCTAAGTATACAAAAGATTATTACGAATATGGTTCGACAGATGTGTTATTGAGTGCTGGAGTTTTGTCTAATACTGTTATAGATGCAGAGGAAGGTAATAAATATAGACTTAATATGCTGGGTGTATTGTTATTAAAACATGGGATGTTGCAAGATGTTTCTGTTAATATAAAGAATTATACATATTTAGCAGATATGGAGTGGAAACAATTTTGAGAATTATTGTCTGAAAGCAAGGTGAGGTTCTCGAAGATTGGGCGTAAGATTTACTACCGACGACAGGATATACAGAATATGCTTGCGGAGAATTACACGATGTTTGAGATTCATAATGAATACGGCAAGAAGAGGGAGAAGAAAACGGCGTAGTTAGAATCTGAGAATTATAGAATCTGAAAATCTGAGAATTGGAGAAAGACTGAAGAAGTAAGTCTAAAGTTTTGCCTGAATTTCACAGGTTTTCGATTGTTTTGTTTTCTATTTTATATCTAATTATTTACATATTAAATGTGTTGAGTATTAGGTATTATTTATCAAATTAAGAATTCCTTAAATAATAAACCAAAATACTCTATAACAATAATTGTATTTACAAAAATGTATAACTTTGTTGAATTATAAAATAAATTAATGTATATGTCAAAAATTATAAATATATCAAAACATCCATTTGCTCAATATAGTGCAGAAGAAGAAATTGATTTGGAAGCTATTTATTATGAACAACAATATTATAGCGAGTTATTGGAATTAACAAAAAATGGGGTTAGTAGATTTATATTAGGTCAACGTGGACATGGCAAGTCTGCAACAATACATCATTTAATGAAAGATTTAAAAGAAAGTAAAATTTTGACCATTCTGATTAGAAGATATGATGATTTCCCAGAAAAAAACAACAAAGCTTATTATTTATATTCAATGATTCAAGGTATAATATTTGAATTAGCCAAATATCTTTACGCGAATCCAAAATTATTAAAAAAACTTGACAAAGTAAGGAGAAACGAATTAGGCATACTGATAGAAGCATTCTATGATGAGTGGCTCGCCGAAGATTTTCTTGAAAATTCAATTCAGATAAAAAGAAAAAAAATAATAAATTTCTATGAAAAATTATGGAATAGTATAGTTGTTCGTTTTGCCAATAAGGGAGCGAACGTATTTGCCAAAATAACATCACAAACCATCTTACAGCATTTGGGAATTGTTATTGATTCTTCCTTATCCGATTATGAATATTTTCAAAATGTAAAATATAGCGAGATAAAACAAATATCAAAAAACAAAATGGTTTTATGGCAAACTGAACGTTTTATAAAAATTTTACAAAACCTAATAAAAACTTCTAAAATAGTTGGTTTTAAATCAATAGTTATTTTATTTGACCAAATTGATGAAGTAAAATCTATAAACTCTGACATTAACAAAGTTGCTGGTTTTATGGAAGATCTACTCTCTGATACCAATTTGTTATATACACACGATTTATCTATTGTCATTAGCCTATGGTCAGAGATAAAACCTAAACTTAATTCTAAAAATATTAGATTTGATAAATTTAAAGAAGTAGATATCAGGTGGAAAAATGAAGAATTGATAAAGTTACTTGATAAAAGGTTGAAATTTTATTCTGTAAATAAAAATAAAGCTGTAACATTTGCATCTTTAGTTCCGAATAAAATGGATCAAGATACAATCTTAAACTTGGCAGGAGGTTCACCTCGCGCTTTATTAACATTAATGAGTTACATAATGAACGAAGAAGAAACAGGGGCAAATATTAGTGAATTTTCCAGTAATGCAATATCAAAAGGATGCATCACATTTTGCAAAAAATTTGATTATATTTCATTGCAACCATCTCGTACAGGGAAAAGCAACGATCTTATGTCATGGATAAATAAAATACTTTGTTTAAGACTTGTTTCATTTACAGCTAAACAATATGGCGATTTCTATAAAGATTTGAATGATAGAACAATAAGTAATCATATCAACCAAATGCAAAAGTTAAATATTATTAAAAATAGACTTTTACCATCAGAAAATGGTATGACCACATACCAAGTCGTAGATCCTCGAATTATACATATGATTGAACGTGGAGTATTGGAATTTGACTAAACTATTTATAACAAAATAATCTAGGCAATATCTTTCATCATAAATTACGGAATATAGTATCAACTATCATTTTATAAAAAACTATCCCCAACGATTTCTGAATGAGATGACGTTGGGGATTGTTATTCATTGACGTTTTATAGTTATTTTGCTTCTTTTTCTTTTAGCCAAGACTTGAATTTTTCTCTAATAATTAAGAAATCTCGTTCTGCACAAAGTTCACTTGATTCTTTTCTGTTTTTAGGCATATCAATCGCATTGATTATAACTTTGCCGATATTTATCATACAATCAAAGGCATCATCTATCGTTTTCCCAGTGATTTCGCAGTTTATGCCTAATGAACCTTTCTTAATAAAACTATTTAATTCATTGTACGCATTCTTTTTCATAGCTATAGAAATAGCATATGATTTAACTTTTTCTGTATCATTTGAAGTTTCTGAACAATTGTTATTTGTCTTCATATATTCTATTTTATAATTCATATAACACTTAAACACATTCTATTAACATCGTGAATACAAGCAATGTCTTTTAAAGATCCTAATGATAGTGTTAAAGGACCATTATTATCCTTAAGAATAAGGTATCTGACCTCTTGCTGTTTTTTATATTTTTCACGCTTCATATATGGTGTAATCATTCTGTCTGGTTTCACCTTTAGTTCATCATAATATGAAACAATACGACTTCCAACAAACTTGACATTAAGTTCTTCACAAGCTTTACTAAATCTTTTGTTGAATTCTTTTACATTGTATATTACTACCATATATGAATCTTCATTGTCAGTAAAGCCAGACAATTTTCTTAAATCAAAAGCTACCCTTACTTGGTCAGTTTCGCCGACATGATAAGAATATATAAGTTCTTCGCTGACTGGCGTAGTGTCATTTATATGCCACATACAAAAAAGTTTCTCATTGTCGAGGTTCTCTCTATATTCAGAAACTTTGCCATCTTTTATATACAATGCACCTTCGAACTCGTCTCCTATTTCAGGATTTTTATGTTCTCTAAAATAGCGTGTTGTATTCATATATACTTCGCCATTTTCTATAAGTTTCTCCATGTACTCTTTTTTACCAATTTTAACTAGAAAATGGCAAATTGCCGTATTTGTTGTATTCATTAAACTAAATTTTAAATTATTAAAACACAAATATACCTATACTTTCATATATCATCAATCTTTTATGCAAGAAATCATGTCAGACCGACACGATTTTCTTATCTCCCTCTACAACCCTAATTTCTTCCTCTGTCATGCCATAAAGTTCGTACACTAATTTGTCGATTTCTTTTTCCAGTTGGGCGGTGTCTGCATTACAATCGTTTCTCTTGATACGAAGAATTTCATCAACAATGTCTGTGATTTCTTTTTGTTGAGATTTGCTTGCAGATGCTATTGGTAACTGTTCATACAGATATGTCTGTATTTCTGGAAACACATCCTCTTTTTTTGTGGAGAATTTCTTTTTGTAATAAAAGTCTAAAAGTTTTGAGTTGAGTAATCCTAAAATAAATTTCGTTTCATAACCTTTTTTCTCATCTATTTTGATTCCATATACATTTTTGTTAAAACCATATATCTTATCAGATATTGTCGCTTCTAAACATACATCTACCCGTCTAAGATATATCAGTTCATTTTCAAAGAAAGACTTAAGTCTGCTATATTCTTTATGCTCAACATCAATGTAAGTTTCATCCCATTGAATAGAATAGCGTTTCATGTCTTGTCCAATTAGAGAAGGCATTCCGTCAATAGCGTTTCGCATGACTTTCTTGGAAATTTCAGCACCTCGTTTTGAATATGATATTTCCTTTAGTTTTGTATTATTGCTGAGTTTAGATAATATAGCAATAAGAGACTTGTCTAATCCTATTGTCCATTCGTAATGTAAATTTGTTGAACAATATTCCAAACTTATGGGCAAAATTTCTTCAAACTTGCAAGTATTGTTATCATACTTAAATAAAGTTATTTCTTTTTGCATATTATTGTCATGGGACATAAGTATGATACTATTTTCTGTAACTGCTGTTTCAAAAGGATTACATAAGGCGATAAGTTTTACGAACATCTTATTTGAGAAATATTTCCTCATTTGCTCATCATCTAAGTTTAGCATCCAGAATTTTGGTGTTATAAAACACAGGTGTCCATTAGTATTAGTAAGACATT
The DNA here is from genome assembly GCA_015061365.1 of Lentimicrobiaceae bacterium. Taxonomy (GTDB): domain Bacteria; phylum Bacteroidota; class Bacteroidia; order Bacteroidales; family F082; genus Limimorpha. The sequence continues at coordinate 14,570 of SUWS01000049.1, forward strand.
TACAACCTAATTCATAGAACATTTTATACAAATCATTATTCCATTGATATTGTGGATATTCACCTTTAGTTGTCACCACATACGGCGGATTCCCTATCACAATATCGAAGCCTCCTTTTGCGAAGACGTCGCTGAACCAGGTGTGCCAGAGGAAGAAGTGGGTGTTCTCGGCGAGGTTGATGTGCTTCAGCTCGTGGAGGATGGCGGGGTCGAACTTCTGGAGTTCTAACTGCTGGCTGATGGCGTGGCTGATGTCGCGTTGCAGACGGTGTTTCTGCTCATGGTCGGAGCAGGAATAGTATTGCGTGAGGAGCTGCGTGACTCGTCGCTGCAGCTGGTTGGTGTCGTCGTCGAAGATGGAGTATTCGGTGATGTGCGACTTGTCTTTGTTGTCGTAGGTGAGTCGGCTGAGGTCCATGCCTTTGTAGCTCTCGATGAGGGAGTTGCCTTGCATGATTTTGTAGTCAAGGTTAGGTAATGGCGAGGCTTCTTCTTCATCGACTACGATGCTGAGCCAGAAACGCAGTCGGGCTATATCGACGGCTCCTTTTTCGATGTCAACGCCGTAGATGTTATTCTGTATTATACTCTTTTTTAATTGAGAACGAGTTAAATTGAAAGTTGAAAACTGAAAATTGAAAGTTGACAGTGCTTCGCGGCATTTCAATAGTTCGTTTAACAATCCCATGGGGAAGGCTCCGGAGCCGATGGCGGGGTCGCAGATCTTGACGTTTTTGAGGGCGTTGAGGAGCTTGTCTTTCTTGTTGTCGGGTATGTGGGCGACGCCTTCTTCGGGCGTGAGGACAAACTGCCGTATCTTGTCTTTTGCTATGGTGGTGTTAGTTTCTAAGTAGGCGATGAGCGACTCCTGGCACATGTAGCGCACTATCTCTTTCGGGGTGTAGAAGGCTCCTTTGTCTTTGTTGTCTTCGAGGAGGTTCTCGAATATCTTGCCGAGCATCTCGGGATCTACTCCCACTTCGGCGTCGTTGGGGTCGTTTTCGTCGATGGTGAAGTTGTATTCGCTGAAGAACTGGAAGAGTCGTTGGAAATATTCGGCGGGGAAACGGCTTTCGGGTTCGTCGGTGTCGTCGCGTTCGAAGAGTCCTCCGTTGAGATATGGTATGTCGCGCCATTCGTGGAGGAGGTTTTTGTCCCAGCCATATTCCGTAAACAGGGCTTCACGTTCGTCGGGTTTGGTGTTGAGGACGCCAAAGAACAATGGTTCAAGGACGGAGTCTAAGTAGTCGTTTTTGTATGCTGAGTTCTGAAACATATTCTGCATATAGTTGAGGTCGCCGCACATCCAGCCTTTGCGTTGCAGGAAGTGTAGGAATGTGATGCGTCCCATCATCTTCTTGATGTAGTCGCGTATCTTCTTCTCGTCGTGGTTGAAGGCTTGCATGAGCTTGTCGTTGGGTTCGCCGAGTTTCTTTTCTTCCCACTTGCTTCCCGACTTGACGAATCGTTTGCCGGTGATGTATTGGATGAAGTCGGCGTATTGCTCGCGGTATTTGTCGAAGAACTCGTCGGAGAGTGCCTCGACGGAGAAGGCTGTCATGAGGTTCTCGAAGGTGATGCCTTTTTTCTGAAGTATGGCGAAGCGTTCGATGGGTGTCTTGTAGAGCAGGTCGGGGTAGCCGAAGACGTAGGTGTAGCGTTTTGGCGCGGTGGCTTTACCTTTGATGTCGCTGATGAATGACAGTCGCCATGGGGAGGAATCGGGATTTGGGAGCGAGGACGGAGTCTCGTTGAAGATGACGAGGGCGGCGTCGAATTCTCCCCATCGCGGGTTGGTGAAGTTTCTTACTAAGCGTCGCAGTCCTACGCGGCGGTTGGCGACGGAGCCTCGTCGTATGTTGAAGATGAAGAATCCGATGCGGTAGTAGTCGGCGGTGGCTACGTTGCCGAGATAGTAGCCTTCTTCGTCGGGGTCGTCGTTGATTTTCTCGGGCGTGACTTTCAACTCGCTTGCCTTGAAGATGTCGTGCAGGAGATTATACCATCGGTTTATATCGAAAGGTGATTGGAAAGTATTTCTTAATTGTTCGGAGGTCATGGGGTACATTTTTTGTCTCTCGCAAAGGCGCAAAGTTCGCAAAGTTCATTATGAATGTTAGCGTTCTCGGCATCTCTGCGAGCTATTGTTAATACTTAATTTCTGTTGACTGTTGACTGTTGACCGTTGTCATAATAAATGTTTCTGATATTATTATTTGCGGGTCGGTTGTGTGGTTTGTTTGTTGTTGGTTGTTGTATGTGTGGTATTCTTTGATGAGTGTCTCTATTTTTCTGAGGAGTGTGTATTCGTCTTGTTTTATTTTGAGACGGTCGTTTTTGTATTCGCGTGCGAGTGTCTTGAGGTGACGCGGGAGTTGTGAGTATATTCCTTCGTTGATGTAGGTGATGAGCGTGGTGCAGTGCTTGCGTAGTTCGTCGTCGGTGGTTATCTGCATTATGGTGCGAAGGAATTTGTTGGCTTCCAAAGAGCTTTTGTCTAAGTCGTTGCGGTTTGCTGATGTGGTGTCGGCGGCTTCGACGTATTCTTTGGTGTAGAGTTCTAAGGCTTTGTTGACGTGATTGTAATGTGAGGTGTTTTTGTCGAATGGTATCGCTTTTTCTTGTGGCGTGGCTTTGAGGTAGCTGATGGCTTCTAAGAAGTCGATGGCTTGGACGCCTTTGTCGTCGGCGAGGTAGAACTCGGTCTTGACATCGGAGGAGATAAAGACTATTGTTTTTGGGTCAACAGACAACGGACAACAGTCAACAGACTTCGTTGTCGACGCGTCTCTACAGAGGCGGGTTTTCATGGGGAGATTTTTTATTTTGTGGTATAGTTTGCGGTTGGTGTTGTAGAGTTCGCGTACTTCGCGGAGGAGGGCTATCTTCTTGTCGATGTTGTCTTTGACGGTGTTGTCGTACATCTTGAATTGTCTGACGATTTCTTCTTTGGAGTATATCTGCGCGTCTTCGCCGAAGGCTGAGTGGAAGCCTTGCAGTTTGAGGAGGGCGTTTTTGTAGAGTTGTATCTCGTTGTCGCCCTGACGTGAGGGGTAGAACATATAGTTGTAGATGTGTTTGGCTTTGGATCCGATACGGTTGACACGTCCGATGCGTTGCATGAGGCGGGTGGCGTTCCATGGGGAGTCGTAGTTGATGATGACGTTGGAACGGTGCAGGTTGACGCCTTCGGCAAGGACATCGGTGGTGATGATGATATTGTATCTCTTCTGGTCAATGGCTTCGTTGGCATCGAAGTTTTCTCTTATGTCGGGTGTTAGCTTGCTGCGGTTGGCGGCACTGACCATCAGGACATCGGAGCGTTGCATCTCGTTGGTGAGTCGGTCGTAGAGGTAGTTGAGCGTATCGACGCTTTCTGAGAAGAGCACTAACTTGCCGGAATGGTTGATGTTGGTGTTGAAGAATTCTTCGTTGAGTTTCTTGCTGAAGAGGTCGTATTTAGGGTCGTCGTGTTCTTGAGCCCATTCGTCGTTGAGGTGTTCGAGTATTTTCTTGTCGTGTTGTAGCATGGTAAGGAAGATGGGTTCAAAGGCGTCGGCGGGATATAGTATGTCTTCTTTGAGGTATCCTTTGGTGATGGCGTGTTCGATGATTTCGTCTAACTCCATGCCTTTGGCTTGCAGTTCCTTGACTTTAAGGTCGGGCGCTATGATGACCTTGTCTTCTTCGAACATCTTGATCATGTCGTTGGTGATACGCAGCAAGGTGGCGAGCGATTTCTTGAAGGCGTAGAAGCTGCTTTCTAATCGTTTGACGGTGTGGACGCGATAGATTCCGGCGAGGCTCTGACCGATATGCTCGGCGTTTTTGTATTTGCTTCGGAATTGCGGTTTGAGAAATTCTATGGCACGATAACGTGCGAAGTGTATCTTCTCGGTGAGTTGTTTCAGCGTCTCATAGAAACGTCGGCTTGTGTCGGCGTCCATGATATAAGTGAGTTCGTTGGGTGGCAGTATCTTAGGGAAGCTGATGCCTTGCTTGTTGATGTCGGCGAGATAGTCGGGGTCGTTTTCGATGTTGTTTCTCGTGCGTCGTACTGTCACCTTGTCGATGACTTTGTTACGTATTTTGTCGTATATCTTATCGACTTTAGCTGTTATGTCGGTCTTGTCTCTTTCGCGCATCAGTTTGTTATATTCCTGGATGATGGGCGAGAAGAACGCCTTGAGATTGGGTATGCCGTCGATGGTGCAGCTCTGGCTGTTCTGGAAGAGCAGCAACAGATTGAGAAGATCGTCGGGACGATTGTTGAGTGGCGTTGCCGATAACAGCATAACTTTCTTTGCTGTGCCGCAAGATGTTGTGTCTTTACGGCGTTGGGATTTGCATATTTTCTGCAGTTCGTCGTATTTTCCTGAGCTGTCGCTACGGAATCCGTGTGCTTCATCGACGATGATGAGGTCGAATTCTTCTTTGCTTTTGTATTGGTCGCGTCCTTCGAGTATCTTGTAGAGGCTTCCGTTGGTGA
>SUWS01000050.1 GCA_015061365.1 Lentimicrobiaceae bacterium
GAGAAGAATATGCCGACTTCATCGACTTGACAAAAATAGGCGGAATACTCGTCAAAGGAACAACCTTGAACCATCGCGAGGGCAACCCTTATCCTCGTATGGCAGAGACACCTTCGGGAATGCTCAACGCCGTCGGTCTTCAAAATAAAGGCATCGACTATTTCATCGAGACGATTTATCCAAGAATCAAAGATATAGATACAAACATCATCGTCAACGTCTCAGGCTCGACGATAGAAGATTATTGCGCTGTGGCTGAGAAAGTCAACGCTTTGGAAAATATCCCTGCGATAGAACTCAACGTCTCTTGCCCAAATGTTAAACAAGGCGGCATGGCGTTCGGCGTGACATGCGCTGGAATAGAACAGGTCGTTACAGCAGTGAGAAAGGTATATGACAAACATCTCATGGTGAAGCTCTCGCCTAATGTCACAAACATCGCTGAGCTTGCGATGTCTGCTGAGGCTTCGGGAGCTGATTCCGTCTCATTGATAAACACCATGTTAGGAATGGCTATCGACGCTGAGACGAGAAGACCTAAGTTATCAACAATAACAGGAGGCTTGTCGGGAGCCTGCGTGAAGCCTGTCGCCTTGAGAATGGTATGGCAAGTCTCTAAAGCGGTGAAGATTCCGGTAATAGGATTAGGAGGCATCTCATCAGCAACCGACGCCGTAGAGTTCTTGCTCGCTGGCGCATCTGCAATAGAGATTGGTACGGCCAACTTTATCGACCCTGCTATCACCGTGAAGGTAGCGCAAGGCATCGTGGAATATTGCGAACGTCACGGCTTCAAGAACGTCAGCGACCTGACAGGAGCGATGATAGTTGAAAATTGAAAGTTGAAAATTGAAAACTGAAAATTGAAGTAGGGACGTATCAACATTACCAATGAAAATAATGTTGATGCGTTTCACGAATCTGATTCATGATAAATTTAAGTCCCGTCAGGGACGGCAGACATCAGGTAGGTATGAAGAGCGTAGCTCGTAATGCCTGCCTGATGCGTTAGGGATTGAAGCGGCATCCTTTTGGAGCGATAGCGGAGAAAGATATAGCGGAAAGCCCGACGGCGATAGCCGGAACGCCCAAATCAATTTACAATTAACAATTGACAGTTGACAATTGAAAATGTAGGGACGTTGCTGCGTCCTTTTTTGTATTATGATGGATACATTCTATGTGTTGGTAAGGATTTAGAGGTATATAGTTAAGGGGACATCTATAAATTCCACGTATCAAATATTTTTGTTTAATACAAGATAAACTTTTTCGAGATTTATGTTTCTCTTTGGAATCTTTTCGTCTTTCTTTCAATCACATAGCTCGCTATGCTCTTTCAGGAAATACAAAAATCTTCTCAAAGATAAATTCATAAATCTTTCGAAAAGCAATTTATAGAAGTCCCCTTAAGTAATTAGTGTCGAAGTCGGAATTAAAAATTTTTATCTGAAATTACAGTATTATTATGATTAAAAATTGTAGCTTTGCAATACGGTGGTTTGTAGAAAATCCCAAACGTTCATTGAAGATAGATTAGTTATTAATGTTGAAAAATTGGAGGAGAATTAAAGATGAAGAATGAAGAAATTATGCGGAATGTATCAAGTCAGGCGTTTGTAAACGAAGTGTGTGAGATAATAGAACGAGGGCGTAAGCAGGCGTATGATGCAGTGAATGGATCAATGATTGAAACTTATTGGAAAATAGGTAGGAGAATTGTTGAAGAGGAACAATGTGGAAATGAAAGGGCGGAGTATGGCAAGCATGTAATTGAACATTTATCACGGGAATTAACAATGCGTTATGGAAAGGGATTTAGTAAAAGGTATCTCGCTTATTTTAGAAAATTCTATCTTACGATAGATGATTTACAAATTTTGCAAACACGTTTGCAAAATCTTACTTGGTCGCATATATTGACAGCTTTAAGGGTTGATACAGAAGTTGCAATCCGTTGGTATTTGGAGACAGCATCTAAGGAGATGTGGAGTGTGAGGACGCTTGATAGAAATGAACAATTGTTCGCAGCGAAATATCTTCCACTGCTTCCTACAGAAGAGGAATTACGTCGCGAGATTGAGAGACAAAAGGAAATCTTTTTACTGCAACGACAAAACAATTAACAGTTAACAATTAACAATTAACAATTGACAGTTGACAATTAATAGTTGGCTTGTTATCTCAAAAAAAATTAAAATACTCTTTTACATTTAAGAGTAAAATTGTAAATTTGCACCTCAAATTAAAAAGATATATCATTAAATAAATTTATACTATGGGAAGAGCATTTGAATACCGCAAAGCGGCTAAGATGAAAAGATGGGGTCACATGTCGAGAGTGTTCCCTAAGTTAAGTAAGATGATCACTATTGCAGCTAAAGAAGGCGGTGCTGATCCAGATATGAATCCAAGATTGCGTCAGGCTATCATCAACGCCAAGGCTGAAAACATGCCTAAGGATAACATCGACGCAGCTATAAAAAGAGCTACAGCGAAAGACGCCGCCGACATGGTGGAAATCGTCTATGAAGGCAAAGGTCCTGCTGGAGTTCTCGTCGTAGTTGAATGTGCTACCGACAACACAACACGTACAGTAGCTAACGTACGTTCTTACTTCAACAAATGCGGTGGTTCATTAGTACCATCAGGTTCATTGGAATTCATGTTCAGCCGTAAAGCTGTCTTTGAACTTGAATTGCCAGAAGGTATGGACGTAGAAGAGATAGAACTCGAACTCATCGACGCTGGTCTCGAAGAAATAGAAGCAACAGAAGAAGGCGTAGTAGCATTGTCGGATTGGACAGCATTCGGTACTATGCAGACCGCTTTGGAAAAGCTTGGCATCAATGTTAAGAAAGCTAACTTGCAACGTTTCCCTAACAGCCCTGTCGCTTTCTCGGCAGAAGATGTTGAAGCAATAGAGAAATTCCTCGAAAAAGTAGAAGACGACGAAGACGTACAGTCAGTCTATACTAATATGGAATAATTGGAAAATTAAGACAAGATAAAATATTTTGGTAAGAGAGAAGGCAGCCGTTTGGTTGCCTTTTTTAATTCATAATGCATAATGCATAATTCATAATTCATAATTCATAATGCATTAAAAAAAACTGTTGTCCGTTGTCTGTTGTCCGTTGACTTTTATTATCTTTGCGACACGGTAATAATTCCGGCATCTGATGTTTGAAAGCTAATATTTGCCTTATGACGATAGACCTTTTTGTTTCTTGTGTGATGGATCAGTTTTATCCTGAGACGGCTAAAAACGTCGTGAAGTTGTTGAGTGCCGCAGAAGTCGATGTGGAATATAATCCGGAACAGACTTGTTGCGGAAGATTCGCTTTTACGAGTGGCTTTGTGGAAGAGGCTAAAGAGTTAGGGGAGAAGTTCCTCAGAGATTTTCCGAACGACAGACCGATAGTAGGCGTGAGCGCATCTTGCGTGGGATACATAAAAACACGTTTTAAAGAATTGTTTCACAACACCGCCTCGCACCACGAATATCTGCGTCTCGTCGCCAATATATATGAACTCACCGACTTTCTCGTAAATAAAATCAAGGTGAAAAACTTCGGGGCGGAATTTAACCATAAGGTCGTATATCAAGATACGTGCTGTTCTCTCAGAGAGTTAGGCCTTAAAGACGAAGGTCGTCAATTGCTTTCTAATGTGAAAGGCCTTGAAATCTTAGAGATGAAGCATCCTGAGTTTTGCTGCGGCTTCGGTTCGGGATTCTTCTCAATACAACATGAGGCTATCTCCGTCGCCATGGCGGAACGTAAGATAAAAGATGCGATGTCGGTAGGCGCTGAATATATAGTGACAAACGATGTCTCGTGTCTTATGCAGTTAGATAGTTGCATAAAAAAACAGAAATTCGATATTCAGGTCGTACATATCGCTGATGTGTTAGCGCAAAGAATTTGATGAGGAACTTTGGAATTCTGGAAGGATTGTAATTATAAAAACAAGATCGTCCATTTTAATAGGACGATCTTGTTTTGTTTCAAGGTATGTGAGAAAATTGTTAACTGTAAATTGTCAGAAACTTAATCCTATACCGATATTGACAGGAGCAACTCTGATGGAGCTGTTATCTTGATTGAACATCTGTGTCAATCCAGCTCTTCCGAAGATGACGAAACTCTTGAAATTTAATACAGCCAATGCGTTAATACCAAACGGATTGTAAGCCAGATTATCGGAAACCGTTAATTTATCGTTTTGTAAATAAGTAAATGACTTCATTGCAAAACGCCATTCAAATTCTGGTCCGAATGAAAATGCCATCCTGTTGCCACCAACGCGCCATTGGAACTGAACGCTGATAGGTAGACGCAAGCTCCAATAACGATAGTAACCATCATCAAATTCCTCGGGATCGCTAACATTTGACATGCCTTCAGGGATAGGATTGCCTTCTTCGTTTGAATCGTTAGGACGATAGAAGTAAGTATAATTGCTACTATTGTCGTTGGTTGTCGTGCCGAGTATGTATGAACTGAAAAAATATGTGTTAGACAATCCAAGTGCAGTTGTCAGACCTATTGTTTTTCTTTTGTTGTGACAGATGTCATATTGGAAAAGATACATACCCCATTCAAACGAACTTGCTTTTTGCAAATTAAAGTTTAAACGATAATGTGAAAGAGGAATGCCAATCATCGCAGAATAGGCATAGTAGATATTGGGATAAATTGGTTCGAAATAACTGAACTTCATTTTCGTTCCTTTATCGTCAGTGACATATTTGTCGTCTTTGATAAATGTAGGTTTGATAGGAATATTTATAGTGACGTTTTTCTTCTCAGTCACGCTGTTAACATCATTTTCATAACGACTTTCGTAATATGGATTCCTCTCCACCTCACCGTTTTCCGTTATAGAAAAGACGTTAATCTTCAGTCCGTTGGGCGAATCAGAAATCTTTACCTTATTGTTGTTGATGAGAATCTCTACCTTATCGCCGTTTACAACGATGGTATCGTTCTTTGTCTCCTGAGAAATGACATCGAATGCTAATGTCATAAATAATGTAATCAGTGCTAATCTTTTCATAATTATATTCTTTATTGGTTATTCAAAATCTATTTCAACGTCGCCGTATAATGCGTCAATCTTTATGTTATGCAGTTTGTCGTTGTCATTGATATTTCCTATTACGCTTGTTTCTGGATGTTCTTTTATATACTTGTTTGCGTTGTCTTTTAACATCTTAGGGGAAATATTTCCATAACTTGTGCTGATGTCGTAACTGAAACAATGCTCGTTTGTAAGACTGATACTGACATCAGAATACATAGCGTCAATGATAATATCAGAGAAATTCTTATCCACATTCTCTATTTCTATATCGGAATATTGTAAGCTGCATTCTATTTTATTTATAAGATTCTCTATCTCAAGGTCGCCATACATATTGTCTATTCTTATCTCATCAACGGTTTTGAAATATGTGTCGCTGTACATGACTTCAGCCTCGACTTTCTTTGCCATAGAACAATCTATCTCGGAATATTTCACATCCGCATCGAAGTAATTTACAGTTCCTATCGTAATGTCGCCATATAAAATCTCTGCATCGATATTGTCGGCTGAACTTATGTCAGAATCGCCGTACATGAGTTTGATATTGATGTCTTTTGCTGACTGTATATCGACATCGCCATAGGTGTTGTCGATGATAATATCTATATCATTAGGAATCATGATGTAATAATCAATGCTTATGCTGACGTTATTCAATTTATAATTGTCTATTTTGGTCTTGGCTTCAACAATTTTACTTGCCTTAGATTTATTAATGTCGCTTAGAATAACATCAATAGAAGAGAGAATCTTGTCTAAATAACTTTCTTTATTTGACTTAGCAATTATCTCGACATGGAAACTTATTCTGTCTTCGTTCCAGTTGGTGATTTTATAATCACTGAACTTTCCTTCCAACTTGAGAGTGTAGTCTTTGCTGGCATCATAATTGGCATCGATGGTTCTTTTCTTAGAATATTTATACGACTGATTCATGTTGATCTCGTAGTCGTCTCCATCCGCTAATGCTAATGCTGAGAACAGACACAGCAATAATGTCAATAGTTTGTTTTTCATGATTATTGTTCTCCTTTACTTATTTTTCTATAAATGATTTGTAATGTCTCTAACTGATTGTCATACATCTGAGATGTTATAGCCAATTGTTTTTCTTCCGGAAGAGGTGCTATCTCAGCGAAGACTTCAGTCGTTGAGGTTAGATTTTCTATTGCCTTGTTTATCTCGTTTCTTGTAGAGTCGTCAACGTTTTCCAATACGTTTTCTAATAATGCTATTGTCTTGTCAACTTGAGCCTCGTAAATCATGCGCATCTCGGCTACCTTTTCATTCTCGCTATATATATAAGGTTGCAGTGCGTCTTGTTTGTTAATTAAAATTAAGATTAACAATATAGCTGCCGCCGCCGACGGTATTCCGAGCCATAATTTCCTTGATAATCCTTCCGACCATGTAGCTCTGCGGCTCTGCGGTTCTGCGAGCTTGCGACCTTCCAACTTCATCGCGAAACGCTCCTGATGTCCCGAAGGTAATTCCGCCATGAATTTATCTTTGTTATTTTTTATTAAGTTTTCCATATTATCTCACTAAGTTATTATTGATATGTAAATTCCTAATTTTTTTCAGTTTTCAGTTTTCAGATTCTCAGATTTAAATTGACTTTCAACTTATTAATGGCTCTCACATATTGCGATCTTACCGAAGAAGGTTTTATGTCCATTATTTCCGCTATCTCGCTGAACTCTAACTCATCGATGAGATGTAACTGCAGAACCATCTTGTAGCCATAGGGAAGAAGTTCTATCTTTTCCTTAATTGTTTCTATGGATAATGTATTTTCTTCTTCGTCGCTGATGTTCAACTGATAGCTATCCGCTGATTCTTCTACTTCCAACTCACTGAGGTCTGACAGATGATCGCTGAAAAATATCTTGCTGTTTTTACGGAAAAGGTCGATGCTTTTGTTTATCGCGATGCGTTTCACGAAGGCTATGAACTCTTTCTCTGTACCGAGAAATCTGTCGATATTGTCGAATGCTTTAAGGATAGAGTCTTGCATTATTTCCTCGGCGTCGAACTCGTTCATCACGATGTGGAGACTTGCGTTGTATACGGGTGTCGCGCAGAGATTGTACATCTCCATCATCGACTGTTGTTTACGTCTTTTGCATCCTGATAATAACTCTTCAAATCTCGACATATTCTTTTGATTTCTCAATTAACAAACGAAGATTTTACGATTTCGCTGCATGAAAATGAAAAATTATTTCAAAAATAATAAAAAAGTCGTCCGGAATAATTCCTGAACGACTTTTTTAAAACTTGAGAGAAAACCTGAAAAATTTCTCAGATTTTCAGATTTTCAGTTTCTCAGATTTAAATTTTTGGACCTGCTGCAACTAATGCCTTACCAGCTTCGTTGTGAGTGAACTTGTCGAAGTTCTTGATGAAACGACCTGCCAAGTCTTCAGCTTTCACATTCCATTCTTCTGCTGTAGCGTAAGTGTCGCGAGGATCAAGAATATCCGGATTTACGCCTGGCAATGATGTAGGGACTTTGAAATCGAAATATGGGATGTTCTTTGTCTCTGCCTTGTCGATGGAGCCATCTAAGATAGCGTCGATGATGGCGCGTGTGTCTTTGATGGAGATACGTTTGCCTGTGCCGTTCCAGCCTGTGTTCACTAAGTAAGCTGTAGCACCAACTTTTTCCATTTTCTTCACTAATTCTTCAGCGTATTTTGTTGGGTGTAATGAAAGGAATGCTGCGCCGAAACATGCTGAGAATGTCGGTGTAGGTTCTGTGATGCCACGTTCTGTACCTGCTAATTTTGCTGTGAAGCCCGACAAGAAATAATATTTTGTCTGTTCTGGTGTGAGGATTGAAACTGGAGGCAAGACACCGAAAGCGTCGGCTGACAAGAAGATTACTTTCTTAGCGTCTGGAGCTTTAGATACAGGTTTTACGATATTTTCGATATGATAGATAGGGTAGGAGACGCGGGTGTTTTCAGTGACGCTCTTGTCTTTGAAGTCGATCTTACCGTTTTCATCTACGGTGACATTTTCCAATAAAGCGTCTCTTCTGATTGCGTTGTAAATGTCTGGCTCGCTTTCTTTGTCGAGGTTGATGACTTTAGCGTAGCAGCCTCCTTCGAAGTTGAAGATGCCGTCGTCGTCCCATCCGTGTTCGTCGTCGCCAATCAAAGCTCTCTTAGGATCTGTAGAAAGAGTGGTCTTGCCTGTTCCTGAGAGTCCGAAGAAGATTGCTGTCTCGCCTTTTTCGTTGGTGTTTGCTGAGCAGTGCATTGCAGCGATGCCTTTCAAAGGTAATAAGTAGTTCATGATAGAGAACATTCCTTTTTTCATCTCGCCGCCATACCAGGTGTTCAAGATTACCTGTGCTTTCTCTTTTAAATTGAAAACGACAGCTGTCTCTGAGTTGAGACCTAACTCTTTATAATTCTCAACTTTAGCTTTCGATGCTGTATATACTACGAAGTCTGGGTCACCGAAGTTGGCGAGTTCTTCTTCTGTAGGACGGATAAACATGTTCTTCACGAAATGAGCCTGCCATGCCACTTCCATGATGAAACGAATTTTGAGACGTGTGTTTTCATTCGCACCTGCATAGCCGTCCATGACATAAAGTTTCTTGTTAGATAATTGCTTAACAGCTAATTGTTTTAATTCGTTCCAGACTTCAGGAGTGACAGGCTTGTTATCGTTCTTATATTCATCGGATGTCCACCAAACAGTGTCGCGGCTAACCTCGTCCATGACGAAATATTTGTCCTTAGGCGAGCGACCTGTGTAAATGCCAGTCATAACGTTGACTGCGCCGAGTTCTGTCATGACACCTTTTTCGAATCCTGTTAAAGAAGGATCCATCTCGTCTTTAAATAATTCTTCGTAAGATGGGTTATAGATTACTTCTTGAACACCTTCTATTCCGTAAGATGCCAATGCTTGCATGATTTTTTCGTTGTTTTCAGCCATAATAGAATATTTGTTTAAAGTATTTGGCAAAGGTAGCAAATAATATTAGAAAAAGTTTTTTTTTATCAATTAAAAAGATGAATTTAAGTGGAATAAATGTTGAAATTTATTGTCATATATAATTAAAATAATTGTAACTTTGCACGTAATTTTTTTTGACGGTAAAATGTTAACACGAATAGCTTTCTATCTGATTTTCTACCCACTATCAGTTTTACCACTTTGTCTTCTGTATTTGATTTCCTTTCCTCTTTATCTTTTTTTAGCGTTTTTGTTTGGATATAGAAAAAAGATAATTGATAAAAATTTATCGAATTCCTTTAAAAGTCTTGATGTTAAATCGATAAGGAAGTTGAGGAACAGGTTCTATTGGCATCTTGTCCAGCTTGGTGTGGAGATGCTGAAGATGATTTCGATGTCGCGTAAAAACGTGATGCGCCGTTATCATTGTTCCAATCCTGAGGTGGTCAATAAATTTTTTGATGAAGGCAAGAGCGTGATTCTGACTTCAAGTCATTATAACAATTGGGAGTGGATGGTTCTTAGTTTGGATATGCAGTTCAAGCATCACGGGATAGGAGTGGGAGCGCATAATACTAATAAAGTGTTTGAGAAACTTATCAATCGTGCGAGGACGCGTTACGGAACTCAAGTTGTCTTTCATGATAATGTTCGTGAAGTGATGGCATATCACGAAGATAATCACATTCCCGCAGCTTATATGATTCTCGCCGACCAGAATCCAAGTAATCCAAAACGTTGTTATGTTGCTGATTTCCTAAATCAGAAGACGGGTTTTATTAGAGGCTCGGAAGGATTCGCGAGGAAATATGATCTTCCCGTATTATATTATAAGGTGATAAAAGAAAGATGGGGACATTACCGCATCGATGTGGAAGTGATTTGCGAAAAACCGAGCGAGCTTCCAGACGGCGCGATAATGCAACGCTATACAGAACTCTTAGAAGACACTATTAAATCTAATCCTCCTTATTGGCTCTGGAGTCATCGCCGCTGGAAACATAATTTTGACGATGCACCATTAGGAAACCAATGAGTAATTTTCTTATTTGATTTCTAATAGATTTTCCATCTGACTTACGATGTAAGGCTTCCAGTCGTTGAGCATGTCTTCAAAACTTTCGTTCTCATCTAATAACAATGAATATGTTAGATCTTGCGAGAGGAAAGGAATCGACAGAAGACTGTATAAATTATAAAATATAAATCGAATCGGGACTTGCTTCAGCTTACCTTCTTTCATCTCTTCTTCGATAGAATGCAACGCACCGAAGAACCTTTCTGGAAGATGTAACTTCTCAGCTGTGTTTATCAATAAGTTAGCGTCTCTGTTAATCTCTCTTATGACAAACATCGGCAGCTTTGGATTTTCTAAAAACAGTTTGTAATAGGTGTCGATAATCTCTTCAACGCGTTTCCCGATTTTCTTGTCTTTCTGTATTAAGATATCAAATACTTTTGGAATTATCGACATGATAATATCTCCAAAGACAGCTTCAAACATCTTGTCTTTCGTGCGGAAATAATAATGTAAGCCGGGACGGTTAATACCGACTTTAGCCGCAATCTCACTCATGCTCGTCTCCGCATAGCCTTTCTCTATAAATACATTCTTGGCTATTTCAATAATCTTATTTTCCATATTCTAAATTTATTTGTTTGAAGCCTTGTTGATTTTCTCTACAAAAAGTAACAGCCTGTTTTTGATGTTCACATCGCTCACTCCGCTATCAAAGTCCAAAGATAGTAAATTTATTGCAGGATACAAATCTTTTAGTTTCTTTTCTATGCCTTTGGAAATGATGTGGTTTGCGATACAACCGAAAGGCTGCAAACTTACGATATTGTTGGCGCCGCAGTTGATATACGAGATTATCTCGGCAGGCAACAGCCATCCTTCTCCAAATTGTGCGTTCAAGGTGATGACATTGGCGGCTTCCTCAGCTTCCTCGAAAATGTCGTTGAATGGAATGTAATATCTGAACTTTGATGCAATTTTATTTACCTTATTAATATGTCTCTTTATGACTTTATAAAACATATCGACAATCACATCGCTGATTTCACTTTTCTCTAAATATGTCTTTTGATTTACTTTCCTGTTGACAAAAAACTGTATGAAGAATCCCAACAGCAATGGAGGAACGACCTCGATGTCTTGTTCTATGAGCCATTCTAAAATGTTGCGCTGCGCAAACGAATTGTGCTTCAGATAAATCTCTCCAACGACGCCGACTTTATTGGTATCTTTATCCTGACAAATTGAATCGAAATCTTTTGCGGCAATGTCGAGATGCTGATATAATTTGTCGCTCTGACGATTTCTTATCAGCGTGTCGCCTAAGTCTAAGTATTTGTCGCGTAGCATTTTCGCTTTGCCTTTTTCCTTTTCTCTAACAACAGAAGCGTAATAGAACTTACTGATGCAGTCGCTATATAATATCGCTGGTATCGCCATCTTCAATAGCTTCAACCAATTGATTTTGAATGCTGGCTGATTGTTGTCTAAATCGTTGTCGACAGAAAATGAAATGACAGGTGTGTTAAAATATCCTGCATCGACTAAGGCTTTCTTCAGCAATGGAAGATAATTTGAAGCGCGACATTGACCTCCTGTCTGTGTGATGCAGACGACACACTCATCTGGATTATACTTTCCTTCTTTAAATGCCTTGATGACATCGCCAACAACTAAAGTCGCGGGATAACAAACCTCGTTGTTGGCATATTTCAATCCCCATTCTCCGGAGGCTTCATTGCTTAAAGGAAGATTCTCAACATTATATCCTAAGTTGCAGAAGACTGCTGGAATCAGAGGCGAGACAAAAGAAGTGAAGAACGGAACTATTATCTTCTTATTTTTAAATCTTTCGTCATAAATAGGCGTGGTCTGAAAATCAGGGGATTCATTCTTCCTGAGACTTTCATTATTAGCTAATTTCAGACTCTCTACCAAAGAACGGACACGGAGTTTCATAGAACCTATATTGTTGATGTCGTCTAATTTCAATAAGGTGTAAGTGCAATTATTTCTCAACAATAAATCTCTTATCTCATCGATGAAGAAGGCGTCGGGACCGCAACCGAATGAAGTCATCTGCACAAACTGTATATTGTTCATCGTAGATTGTTCATTATATTTCGCAGTCCATTTCGCGGCTTTCATAATTCTGTTCGGATATGACCATTGCGATAGAAAATGCGTGTCTTTGATTTCCACGTCTTTATCTCTCACAATATCGTCGGTGATGACGTTGATGCCCATCTCGCTGAGCATATTGGAAATCTTATGTTGTATGAGCGGGTCGCTGTGATATGGACGACCTGCAAGTAATATCGTTAGTTCGTTGTTTTTTGTGGCTGAACTTAAAATATCTTCATTATGTCTTATCAACTCTTTCTTGAAGTTAAGGTATTCTTTCTCAGCCTCGACAAATGCTTTCTCTATGGTTTTGTCGTTTACGCCTAATGATGTAAGATATTCCTTGCATTGTTTCAAAAGCATCTCTCTGTCTTTGAAGCTTATAGTTGGAGCGTCGATGGGAATGTCTGACGGCTGTACATTTTTTACTACGGTAGAATATCCCGTCACAATGGGACAGTTGTAAGAGTTCTGTTGTTTCTTGTCGTCGCTTTCATAAATCACGAAAGGCATGAAAATCCTATCGACATTTTGTTTCTGAAGATCTTCTATGTGACTGTGAACTAATTTGGCAGGGAAACATATATTATCCGACATCACCATTCTTACGTTTCTCTCGTAATTTGTATAATTTGACGGATTTGATAAAATAACTTTTATTCCGCATGATGAGAACAAGGTGTGCCAGAAAGGATATTCTTCAAACATATTAAGAACACGAGGAATGCCGATGCTTAGTATAGACTCCGATTTTGACGTTGAATTTGAAAACAACAGTCGTTCCTTAATTTCATACATATTACGTCCTGATTTCTTCGCAGACTCTCCGTTGCTGAAATGTTTCTCGCATCTGTTGCCAGAGAAATATCTTCTTCCGTTACCGAAGTCGTAACATCTTACAGCGCAACTGTTTTCACATCCTTTGCAGTTCAACGTCTTTGTCGAGTAAGAAGATAAATTTAATAAATCATCAAGACCCACTTGTTGACTTTTTGTCTCGTTATTCTTTTGACTTATAGCATACAAGGCGCATCCGAGAGCTCCCATAAGTTCTGGATAGTCGCAGCGTGAGACTTCTTTCTCGCATAAAATCTCAAAGGCTCTCACGATGGAGTCGTTGCGCATGGTGCCGCCTTGCAATACGATATGATTTCCCAATGCTGAGATGTCTTTTATTTTCAAGACTTTATAAAGACAGTTCTTTACTACGGAATATGATAATCCGGCAGAGATGTCGTTGATGGTAGCGCCTTCGCGAAGTACCTGTTTCACTTTAGAGTTCATGAAGACGGTGCATCGTGTTCCTAAGTCGCATGGCGTTTTTGACTCGGTGGCTTTCAATGCGAAGTCGGAAGTGCTGTGCCCTAAACTCTTAGCGAAGGTCTCTATGAAAGAGCCGCATCCCGACGAACAAGCCTCGTTGATTTCTATCCGTTCGATGATGCCTTTGTTGACGAAAATCGCTTTCATGTCCTGACCTCCGATGTCGAGTATGAAAGAGACGTCTTTGTCTAAATGACGCGCTGCTATATAATGCGCCATAGTCTCCACAATGCCGTGATTTAACTTGAAAGCTGCTTTCATCAGATCTTCGCCGTAACCTGTTGAGCAGCTGCCTCTGAAAATCAATTCGACATCGTTTCTCTCACATTCTTCTTTCAACAACAAAAGTCCTTCCTTGACAGCCTCGATAGGCTTGCCTTCGTTGTTCTTATAAAAAGAAAATAGTAATTCTGACTTGTCGTTGAGAACCACAATCTTAGTCGTGGTGGATCCAGAATCGATTCCTAAATAAGCATCATGCCTGCCTTTACTTAATTTGGCTTTACTTAATTTATTTTTAGAAATACGTTCTTTCCACAAAGAATAAGATTCTGCATCTTCAAATATTGGCTTCAGTCCCTTAACCTGTTGTCTCGTAGTTACAATGTCATGTTGACTTAATAAATTGATAATCTTGTTTAATGAGGTAATCTGTTCTTCTTTAGATTTCATCAAGGCAGTTCCTGTTGCTGTTATAAGTTCGCCATGTTCGGGCATGATGATGTCGGATTCATTTATGCCTAAGTAGTCGATGAATGCTTTTCTTAAAGCAGGGATAAAAGATAAAGGACCGCCGCAGAATAGGATAGGGGTTTTTATGTCGATGCCGTGAGCTAATGTCGATACTGTCTGCACTGCTACTGCGTGAAATATTGATGCCGCTATGTCTTCTCGATTTACGTTTTTCGCGATGAGGTTTTGAATGTCGGTCTTGCAGAACACTCCGCAGCGTGAAGCGATAGGATAGATGCTCTGAGCGTTGAGAGCCAAGTCGTTTAATTCAGAAGTTGTTATTCCCAACAGTATCGCCATCTGGTCGATGAAGGCTCCAGTGCCGCCAGCGCAGTTGCCGTTCATTCTGAGTTCGTCGGTGTCGCCGTTTTTAAAGAAGACGATTTTGGCATCTTCGCCGCCGATGTCTATCATGGTGTTGGTGATAGGATAGAAACGTTGTATCGTTTTAGATGCTGCCACGACTTCTTGCACGAAAGGAATGCCGTAACGTTCGGCGAAACCCATTCCGATGGAACCGCTGACTTTAAAACTAATATCATCATCGCCGATAATATATTTCAGTTCATTTAAAAAGGAAAGCACAACGTTCAGCATCTGAGCGTTATGCCTTTCATATTTGTTATAAATGATATTGTCGTTCTTATCAATCGCGACGATCTTGGCTGTTGTTGAGCCTATATCTAATCCTATTCTGTACATTATTTGTTGTTTTTACAATCATGTTTGACACTACTGTCAAATACAAAAATATAACATAATGTTCAAACAGATAATGTTGAATAAGATATTTTCTACGAAAGTGGGAATTATCTCTACGAAAGAATAAACCCAATTCAAGAACCTGAATTTCTTAGATTCTCAGATTTTCAAATTCTAAAAGATCTCAACGAGGCAATCGTCTAAATCCTTGCTTATTTGTTCCGTATCTAAATGTTGTCCGATGAAAACGATTTTCGCCATTCTGTCGCCGTATTTCTCGTCCCAGTCTTTTAATATACTAGGGTCTTGACGTACCAATTCCTCGAACTCATCTTGTGGAGCGGTGGCAAACCAGAGTCCGGCTTCCGTCAATTTTTTTTGAACGCCAGCTTGTTCGAAGAGATATGTCATGTCAGGGTTGTCGCTGAAATAACAGATACCTTTCGCACGTATCACATTCTCAGGCCATTTCGATGTGACATATCTGTCGAACTTATTAGTGTCGAACGACTGACGTCTGTAATATACAAAAGTGCTGATGCCATATTCATCGCCGTGACTGTGACCATGATGATGGTGATGATGACAAGGACAGTTCTCATCATGACACTCTTCTCCATCATGATGATGGTGTTCATGTTCATGATGATGTTCGTGTTCATGATGACTGTTGTCTTCAATATGTCGAATCCAGCCTGCTGCACCTGCCACTTTATAATAATCGAATTTGTTAGTATTTAAGATATTTTCAAAATCGACATTGGTGTAGTCGCATTCTATGATTTCAACGCCAGGCTGTAAATTATTGATGATAGATTTGATACGGTTCAAGTCGTCGCGATTTACTTCAGAAGCTTTATTAAGAAGGACTATGTTACAGAATTCTATCTGTTGAATTACCAAGTTTTCTATGTCGTCTTCTTCTAAAGTGTTCTTGTCTAATTTATTGCCGCATTCAAACTCACTTTTCATTCTCAGGGCATCAACCACTGTTACGATGCAATCCAATTTCGGCAGTCCGTGTAAGCTGTATTTTTCATCCATATTAGGAATCGAGGCGATGGTACGAGCGATAGGTTCAGGTTCGCAGATGCCGCTTGCCTCGATGACGATATAATCGTACTTGTTGCTTTTTACCAAATCGCTGAGCTGTTCCACCAAGTCGAATTGAAGGGAGCAGCAGATGCAACCGTTTTGTAGAGCGACGAGACTGTCGTCTTTCTGACCTACGACGCCGCCTTTCTGTATGAGGTCTGCATCGATGTTCACTTCGCCAATATCATTGACTATGACAGCGAATTTGATACCTTTCTTGTTTGTTAAGATGTTGTTTACTAATGTTGTTTTTCCGCTACCGAGATAACCGGTAAGAAGTAAAATTGGTGTTTCTTTCATTGTTTAAAAATATATGATTTCAATATGCAAAGTAAACAATTTTTTCGCAGATAAATCTCAGTCAGATGAAGATTTTGTTATATCTTTGCAATAAATTTAAAAACACAAAATTTATGGATATTCAAAAGATTAATCAGTACAAAAGTGCTTTTGATGCTATAGCTAAAAGCATCAATGATGGAGAAAATTCAGTTGAAGTTTGGTATGCAAGAGAGTTGCAGAGTGTCTTAGGATATGCTCGATGGGAAAATTTTATCGTGGCAATCAATAGGGCGATAGAATCATGCAAGGTGCAGAATATCAATGTTGATGACCATTTTCGTGAGCTCACGAAAATGGTCCAATTAGGAAGTGGTTCACATCGTAAAATCAATGATTTTATGCTTACGAGATATGCTTGTTATCTTATAGCGCAGAATGGTGATCCTAAGAAGGAAGAGATTGCTTTTGCACAAAGTTATTTCGCATTACAGACTCGGAAAGCAGAACTTATCGAAGAACGTTTACAGATAATTTCTCGTATTGACACTCGGGAAAAGCTAAGATCTTCAGAAAAACAATTGAGTCAGAATATATATCAGAGAGGTGTTGATGAGAAAGGTTTTGGAAGAATACGTTCTAAGGGTGATACCGCCTTGTTTGGTGGTGTTAATACTGAACAAATGAAACAGCGTTTAGGAGTTAAAAATGGAGCTTTGGCAGATCATCTTCCAACATTGACGATAGCGGCAAAGAATCTTGCAACAGAGATGACTAATTATAATGTCGAACAAAAAGACTTGACGGGAGAAAATCCTATAACAGATGAACATGTTAAAAATAATCAAAGTGTCAGAGAGATGCTGACAAAGAGGAATATATATCCCGAAGAATTACCGGCAGCAGAAGACATTAGAAAAGTAGAGCGTAGAGTAAATAAAGAGGAAAAACTGTTGGAGAAAAATACAAAACTCCCTAAAGATCATGACTGATTATGTGCTGTTTATGATATTTCGTCTCAATTCTCAACTTTCAATTTATATAGGCTTCTGCAATCTTTGCCGAATGTCATTCTCGTATCAATGAATTGATAATATATCACGCCGTCATAAACTTGAATGTTTTCCGGAAAATAATGATCGTCAAGGATGTATGTGTCAATGATATTTCCGTTTCCCAAGTCGATCTTTTTCAACGTCACAGTGCCGCTGCTGATATATTGAGCATAAACTTCTTTTCTCGCCTTGTCGTAAATAAGTTTCTTATCCCAAGGATTGTCGAGAGCATCGCGTCGCGCATATCTGCTTTTCAAATGAAAACTTATTTCCGTCTTGCCGAGATATTTTCCTTTCTCATCATATTTATAGATGTAATCTTTCTGGAAATCGAAGATGTAAATCTTATTATCAATATTTAGCAAAGGAACGTAAATTTCTTGTAACATAACACGTTTCAACATATCAGCTTCGAAAGATTCCCATTCAAAAGGCTTTTCGTATGGATTTACGAAATCACTTTCTCCAGGATTCAGAGCTCTCCTCAAACGGATATTATCCAGTCGCCAGTTCTTCGCCATCTCGCGAGAAGAACCGTAAACATCGCAAAGAACTTCTGTCTTGCCATTATTTCTGTTTGTGTAGAAATAAACGACTTCTTGTCCGCTATATAATTTCTTCTTTGTAACTACAATGCTGTCGGTCAAGGCTTCAATGCTTTTGAAAGTAGATTGATGTTTTTCCAAAGTCACGCCATAGAGAAGCTGAAGATTGTCTTTTACAGAATGAATCTGAAATGCCGAATCCAACGACATCAGATGAGTGTTGCCGAAGATGTCACGATAAAGAATCTCACGATAAAGGATGTCAAGTTTCTTGTCAATCTCTTTAATCGAGATCGTATCTTGTTCAAAACCAAGATGCAGGAGATACGATTTATTTCCATCGCTTGTCACCGCCATAATTCCCTTCTCATCGACGGAATAATCGAGTACCCAGACTTCCTTGTTCTCGTAAGCGAGCTGAGGTTTCTTCTCAACGATTGTCACTTCCGGCAAAACGTGAGTCTTATGTTCCAAAGTCACAATCATAATGAAGTTATTAAATTCCTTCTCATACAAATCCGACTCTGAAATTTTAATTACTTTCGGCTCGAAGCTAATATGTGAGATGATGATAGCATCACTATATTGCGCGCTAATCCAAGTAATTCCTTCGTGATTTGTAATGCCGATGAGTCTGTTCTTAGAATTATAAATGGCTACGTCTTTCAAGACGTTACCCTGATTGTCGGAAACGATGATTTCAACATTCACGATAGCGTCGTCTTTCTGCGCAAGAAGCGTCACTCCGCAGAGGAATAGGAGAGAGGATATTAAAAGTAGTTTTTTCATAATGTTTTATTTTTTTCGCGCA
Source organism: Lentimicrobiaceae bacterium (assembly GCA_015061365.1). Taxonomy (GTDB): domain Bacteria; phylum Bacteroidota; class Bacteroidia; order Bacteroidales; family F082; genus Limimorpha. The sequence goes on from SUWS01000050.1 coordinate 18,754, forward strand.
TAGGTGCAGAGAAATGTAGAGATTTATTATAGCAGTTCTTTGCGAACTTTGCGCCTTTGCGAGAGATTTTAAAACTTAAATTACAATTCAATTCTTTCAATATAAGATCTAAACTCTTTTATGGCGTTTTTCCTTTGTATGATGGTATATAAATTTCCTTTATAAACAATAATCTTTTCACTTATCTGTGAGTTCGCTGTTGTTATGGCTGTAGTCTTTCCAGTTTTAACATCAATTTCGT
>SUWS01000110.1 GCA_015061365.1 Lentimicrobiaceae bacterium
TATATAATATTTCTTCTTTTTTATGACCTTCCTCTATCAGTTGCTGTATTTTCTGAAACATCATATACGATTTTCCAGAACGTCTCAATCCAACAAGAACATCATTAGACTTAGATGAAAAATTAAAGTCTCTTCTTGTCAATGTTACTTCAGAAGTTATATTCTGATATTCTATTATTATTCTCTTTAGAATATTTTTATCCATAGTATTTTTTTGCAAATATAACAATTATCCTTTATAAAGGATAGAAATAATATTCTTTTTTCCTTTATAAAGGATAATAAACCACCGAGTCTCCAAGTCAACGGACACATTGAATGCATCCACAAAAAAAATCCCACTAATTTCACTGATATACACGGAAACTATCTGTGCTAATCAGTGTCAATCAGTGGGATATTTTTATCCCTACTAATTATGAATTAAAAAAATCATTTCTCCATCTTGATGATAAAAAAAATATTCATATCTTTGTAGCATCTTTTAAAGAGTAGTTGATACGATCCAATGGTATAGAGGGCATTTCGACTACTCTTTTATTTTTTTAGTAATGCAGTAATGAATCATTCTTTTATTGTTTCTTTCACCTACTATAATCTTCACTTCTCCAAGATTTGTTAAAGTAGCTCTCAATTCATATATCTTAGTAAAATACATTTTCTTTTTTTGCTTATTTTTCGGAATGTCAACTCCTATTAGAGACGATTTCCTTAACGCCTCTACTAATCGCATTGCTGCCAATGTCGATTCGTAAGAACGTGATGCTCTTGTTGCGGTTTCATCGACGGAATTATAAAGTATCTCTACACATTTACCCCCGAATGCACCACACGGAACGCTTGTTCCAATAAGTGGGGATAATTCTTCTACAATGATGGCACGCCGGATATAAACTTCTTCACGACTGCTGCCCGTTGGAATAAGTTTCATAATAAATCTTGATTTTTGGCAAAGGTAAGAAAAAAGTCTAAAGTCTAAAGTCTAAAGATTTTTTTTAAGTCTCCGAGTCTCCGAGTCTCCAAGTCTCCAAGTCACCAAGTCACTGAGTTGATGCTATAATAAAATTTGTACGGACACATTGAATGTATCCAAAAAAAATCCCACTAATTTCACTGATATACACGGAAACTATCTGTGCTAATCAGTGTCAATCAGTGGGAAATTTTATCCCTACCAATTATGCATTATGAATTCCTCTTACGGAGTCCGTATGCTATCGCCATGCCTCCCAACAAAAGAAGTCCGCTGCCGAGTGGGACGGCATCCTGGTCGGTGGTGAAACCATGCGAGGCTGGCAGTGTCGGCAATGCACCCCATTCGTCGGAACCGCCTCTGTTATCAAAATCTGAATATGCGAAAAATCCATCGCTTTGTGCACTCATCGTCATTCCCATGAAGAGCGCGAATATTGTTGTTATTATTAGTTTTTTCATGTTTATAGTTTATAGTTTATAGTTTATAGTTAATAGTAGTTCTAAAGTTTATAGTTGAAAGTTCTAAAGTTTATGGTTGAAAGTTCTAAAGTTTATGGTTGAAAGTTGATAGTTTGATAAACTTTTAAACTAAACAACTTTCAACTTTCCAACTGCTCTAAACTATAAACTATTAACTATTAACTTCTGTACCTTAACTCCTTCTTCATTAACAACTCTAACGATATACGCCGCGTTGTCAAAACCGCTTACGTCGATTCTGTTGTTGTCGCTCGTGACATCGTTAGAATAAATTATTCTTCCCATCACGTCGATTATCTGAACCGCACCTTCAACGTTGATGATAAGGTCTTCTCCTGATTGATATGCAAAATGACTGTTGTCTGTTGTCTGTTGACCGTTGTCTTTCAACAGAACAAAACGCTCTGCATTGTCAGCTGTCGTTGCCATGAAAGTATAATCTTCTTCTAAGATGTTGACTTTCTCTCCTGTCTCTTTGTCTAAGAGATAGAGTTCTTCAAAGCCGCAGTTTTCTTGTTGTAATGAGATTGTGTATTGTCCCATTGTCATCGCCTCGAAGCTGACAGGAATCTCGATTACGTTCTCATCCATCATAGCGATAGCATAATCTGTGTCGTCTTGCGGTATATACAATAAAGGTATGTTTTCATTCTCGTGATTTATCTTATCGAGACCGACACCTTCATCAAATACCACAAACGCCTTGTCGGAATAGGTGGAGTTGGAAACGCTTATTGTCAGCTTTGAGCTTTGAACTTTGAACTTTGAGCCATTTCGTTTTTGCTCATTGCTCGTGGCTCGCAGTTCTTTACCAATTGTCAACGTTCCGTCCGATGTTGTCTTTATCAACGCGCCTTGTCCTACTTTGATTACGTCTTCAGCGTTACTTCCTAATGCAGCGCCCCATGCGCCTTCGCCGTTGAGGACGTAATATCCGTTGGCGAGTTCTGCATCTGCACTTAAATGATTGAAACTAATATCGTGAGTGTAAGGATTACCTACGAGATGGAAGCCTGTGAGTTTCTCACCATCTGCTGTGAGAGTATAATTTACATCTTCAGTATTGATATTTCCTGTAAATTCCAAAGTAGTATTTTCAGCGTTAGCGTATAAGTAACCGCGACCAAGTTCTATAGTTTGGAAGTTGGTGCTACCTTCGCCTGGTTTAGCGTTCTGCCAGGTATGAGTTGACTCGTCGTAACGATAGAAGTCATAGTCGGATTCAGTTGTTAAAAGTCCGCTGACTGAGCTTATTGAAGTTACATCTTTTAATGGAGAAGAAATTGTGTACCATTTTGACTCTGTCTTTTGACCGGCGTAGCCGATAATTTCTTTCCTAACCGTAACCTCGCCTCTTGCTGTTTCGCAATAAAGCTGACCGCCTTCTTCAATGGTGATGCTTCCGTTTGTTGTCGTTCCATCACCGCAATAACCGAAAGACTTAACGGTGAGTGTGGACAAAGTCTGTTGACTGTTGTCTGTTGTCTGTTGACCTAAAACAAGCGGTGCATTTATCGCCACATGGTCTTCTGCACTAATTTCCGTCTGACCTTCTGGGAATACCCATCCTGTGGACGAAGTCTGTTGACCGTTGCCTGTTGTCTGTTGACCCACAAAAGTTGGCATCTTAACTAACTTATCTTCTGGAATATTTGTAAATGACTCCCATATTACAGGGGCGTAAATCTTGGCATTAGAATTAATGTTTGCAAATGTATTAATGTAAGCAATAGAAGGAGATTCAT
>SUWS01000051.1 GCA_015061365.1 Lentimicrobiaceae bacterium
CATTATTGATTTCAAACAAATGATTTACAGGAATATGAATACCATAACCTGCCTCTGCCATAATCTTACTTCCGTCATTTACCTTGGCATTATAACCGACACCCAAAATACCGTATGTATATTTGCCTCCCGACCTGAATGACAAGACTGTATTATTCAAGATGTCGTAAGAAAGAGAGACACCCATTTTACCATTTTTTATGATATTGATAAAAGCAATAGGAAAATCGCTATCGTCAGCAATATTGATTATCGATGCGAATTGAACGCCTTTGACATTCTTCGCGACGTTCATCACTCCTGCAAATTGAAATCCTGTGAAATCACCTGAAATATTGCTTATGCCGCCTAACATAAGACCTTTAGCTGAACCTGAATAATTTACGATGCCTCCAATCTGCGACCCGATATTCGAATCTTTTGTAATATTCGCAATACCGCCCAACATAAGACCTTTAGTCGAACCAGAATAATTTACGATGCCTCCGATCTGCAACCCGATATTCGAATCTTTCGTAAAGTTTGATATGCCGCCTATTTGAATTCCATTATAAAAACCCGCTGTATTTGCAATGCCAGCCACCGCTATTCCATATCCTTTATTACCGATGTGATTTGAGATTCCCGCAATCTGCAAACCTGTCGCGTCATTTGCCACGATATTGCTCAAACAAGACAAAGACAAACTTCTCTCATTCTTCGAGATTCCTACCAACAAATTGATAGAAAATGCGTTTGTATAACTCTTCGCCTCTTTCATATTTATCGTACTCAATGGAAATCCGAAATTTATCTGAACGGGACGAAATTTATCCTCTTGAGAAAAAACATTAAGAAACAGCAACAAAGATATGATAAGGATGATGATTTTCTTCATAATTGCACGATTTTTTTAGCTAACAAATACACCTATTCACTTCTGCAAAGATAGTTATTTTTAATATCCTAAAAGCATTAATTTCACCAACATTATAAAAATTGTGAATTATAAATTATGCATTGTGAATTATGAATTATGAATTGCCTTTGGGCGTTCCGGCAAGCCGTCGGGCTTTCCGCTATATCTTTTTCCGCTACGCTCCAAAAGGATGCCGCTCCAATCCCTAACGCAGTCTTTAAGTCAATAAGACTACAAGTCAATGAGTCAATGAGTTACTACTATAATAATATCTTGACGATTACGCCAATTTTATCAAGGCACAAGCATCCATAGCATCCTCATTATTTATTCCTTTCAAACAATTTGAAAAACTCGCTTAATGCCAAAGCTCCAAACGAAAGTCCGATACAAATCCACCATTGTGAGTTGGTCATGGCTGTTAATTTGAATAGTGATTGCATTGCAGGAACAAGCATAACGATAAGTGTCATTATTGTAACAAGCGCTATTGTAGCCCATAACAATTTGTTAGTAAAGAAACGATCTGTAAACCATGCACTACCACTTCTGATGCTGAAGATAATAGTGAATTGTGAGAAAATCATAACAGCGAATGTCATTGTGCGTGCCACTTCTATCGAATGTTGCGAACCGATCAGATAAGCCGCAAAAGTAACGCCTCCTATAATGAGTGCCTGAATACTAATCCTCGTTGTAAACCGCTTGGTAAAAATCCCTTGATTAGGATCTATGGGTTTACGTCTCATAATATCATTTGCGGCATTATCGACACTAAGTGCCAATGACGGCAAGCTGTCGCATACAAAATTTATGAATAACAACTGTATTGGCAGCAATGGCATATCGAAATTACATAACACAGCTACCAGAAGCAATACAATCTCACCGAGATTTGTCGATATCATTTTTTGAATAGACTTGATAAGATTATCATATATGATACGACCTTCACGTACCGAATGTACTATGGTCGCAAAGTTATCGTCTGCAAGCACCATGTCGGCAGCTTCTTTTGCCACATCTGTACCAGTGATTCCCATCGCCACTCCGATGTCAGCAAGTTTCAAGGCAGGAGCATCGTTCACGCCATCGCCCGTCATTGCAACGACATTGCCCAACTCCTGATATGCTTTCACAATACGCACCTTATGCTCTGGAGCCACACGAGCAAAAACTGATACATAAGAGGCAACCTCACGCAATTCGTCATCTGACATTTTCTCCACATCAGCACCTGTAAGTACTTTATCGCCATCTGACATTATACCGAGACTCTTAGCTATTGCTGATGCCGTAATCTTATGGTCACCAGTAATCATAACTGGTTTTATTCCTGCTTTCTTACATTGCTCAACAGCGATTTTAGCTTCCTCGCGTGGCGGGTCAATCATTCCTACCATACCGACAAAAACGAGTTCGCTTTCAGCTTCTTCTGTTATCTTCCTAACGACTTCATCAGTGAGTTCACCATCAAAAGTGATTTCTTTATATGCCATACACAACACCCTAAGCGCATTCTCAGCCATCTTTCTATTGGCATCGGCAAAATTATTTTTATCATTTTCCGTCAATATCCTCACCTCATTTTCGTCTTCTATACGATTACACCTCACAAGCAGTTCGTCAAAGGCTCCCATTGTAGCAACGAATACAGTGTTTTCCGTAGCACGATGAATCGTTGTCATCAGTTTTCTGTCAGAATCAAATGGTATTTCCGAAACACGAGGATAAATCTCATTGCAATGTACCTGACCACAGTGGTTTGCATCAGCGAAAGCCACAATAGCTGTTTGTGTTGGCTCACCATATAATTCGCCACCATCTCCACGTAACACATCATTACACAAGGCTCCTATTGTGAGCAGTTCCTTTGACACAGACGGATATGCTTCCACTACAGTCATCTTATTTTGTGTCAGAGTGCCTGTCTTATCAGAGCATATCACTGTCGTACTACCAAGTGTCTCCACCGATGGCATATTACGCACTATAGCATTCTGCTTAGCAAGTCGCTGAACGCCTAATGCCAAGACAATGGTAGATACAGCAGGCAGCCCTTCAGGTATAGCAGCGACAGCGAGACTGACAGCAGTCATGAACATCTCCATAAGATCACGACCATAGCACAATCCTACAATAAAGATAAGAGCACATACAGCAAGACAAATTATGGCAAGTGTCTGTCCCAACTTATCCAATCTGACCTGCATTGGAGTACGCATATCAGGAACTGACTGAATCATCGACGCTATCTTTCCTACTTCCGTATTCGTACCAGTAGCAACGACAACACCTTTCCCTCGTCCGTATGTCACGCTGCATGAGCTGAAAGCCATATTAACTCTATCACCGATAGGAACTTCTCCTTGAATTGCATCGATTTTTTTCTCTACAGGAAGCGACTCTCCCGTCAGTGCTGCTTCTTGTATTTTAAGATTTACAGCTTCTATAAGACGAATATCAGCAGGAACGCTATCTCCTGTCTCAATCTCTACAATATCACCAACAACCAATTCACGAGTCTCTATTATCTTATGTTCTCCATTACGAATCACCTTACAATGAGGAGCCGATAATTTCTCAAGAGCATCGAGCGACTTCTCCGCCTTCGATTCCTGAAAGACACCAATAATAGCGTTAGCGATAAGAATTACCAAGATGATAAGAGCATCAGCTATACCTTCACCATTAATATAACCTGTTATGCCTGATATTGCTGCCGCAACGAGCAACACGATAATCATAAAACTCTTGAACTGCGAGATAAACTTCTGCCACATGGTGGTGTGTTTCTTCTTCGCGAACTCGTTAAATCCATCACGATATTGACGCGATGAGACTTTTTCCTCTTTCAAGCCCTTTGTTGGGTCTGTACCAAAATGCCGCAATACTTCTTCGGCGCTCTGCTGATAAAACTGTTTTGTCATTATTAATAAAATTTAGTAGATTTAATTTACTTTAAAAAGTTTTAATTATCATTATTAAAAAACTAAACAGAGGATTTATATAACTCTCTTTTTACGGCTGCAAAAATATAGCTAATACAGAAGAATTTTATTATATTTGTCGGCAAATATATTTATCAAAGTTCGCTTTTATTATGAAAGAAAATATAAGAATACGTGAAATTGATATATCAAAAATGATAAAAGATTCTGGTATTGATGATTTATTCATCGACATCAACATCCCTATCACTGAGAAAGATAATTCTGAAGGTATTATAATACGTAACGGTATCATAATAGTACTATGTAAAGCTGAAAAGGGCGTGATTAAAATTGACGGCAAAGAATACAAGCTGTCAAGCAAAAATGTAGTCGTATTACCAGAAAATCATGTCATCAATTATATAAGCTCTATATTATTGAACGAATACAACATGATTGCCGTATCAATAGATTACATTCTCAACATGCCATCTCCTATTGACACAAGCATTTTCAATTATTCCAGGTACATGTCGGTGATTAAGATAGCTGATGACAAGTTCGACGACATATACAGCTATTATAACTTCATACACAAAGAGTCGTTGGAAAATGGCAAGTATAGAAAAGAAATCATTCAATCAATATTTTATGCGCTCGTGTTAGAAATACTTGCAGAATACGAAAAAATCTTTGATTCAAGCTATAATCAAGATATCAAAGCCAACGATTTATCTGACAGATTTTTCCGGCTTCTTGCCACACATTATAAGAATAATCGTTCTGTACAATTTTATGCCGACAAGTTAAATTTGACGCCAAAGTATCTGTCCACCGCCATAAAGCGCACAACAGGTCGCCCTATTCTCAATTGGATCCACGAAGCAATTCTCATTGATGCCAAGATGTTGTTGCGCACCACCGACCTCACAGTACAACAGATCTCGGATCAGCTTAATTTTTCCTCTCCATCAGCATTTGTACAATTCTTTAAGAAACATACAGGCAAAACACCAAGGAATATATGAAAGATAGTATCAACGCTTCCTATTAAAATCAAATGCAGAGACGCATCAACATTCTTTTATTTATAGGTAATATTGATACGCCCCGAAAAGTCTACAAGTCAACAAAATTATTAATTGTTAATTGTTAACTGTTAATTGTTAATTACCGTCTCTCCTATTTCATATAAAAATTCCGGAGCGAAGTCGGCACCATTTTTCCATTCTATAGTGTTAAACTTAAGGGGACTTCTATAAATTGCTTGATTATATGATGATTCCTTATATCGAGCTCACGTTATATTACCAGTCAGCCTATTTTTTAATCCTTATTTACAATTAACAAATACATAAGAGAATAAATCACCAAGAAAAAATATGATGAAAATATAAACCACAAACCATCTTTAAATATGTCTATAAATAAATACGTTATTAAACAAGATATTCCCCATACTAATAAAGAAGTGACGGATATTATTCGTTTTGTTTTTATTTCTCTTGGTGAGAAATCTTTATGTTTAAGACCCTTTCTGATTAGAAATAGTGAGGTTATTCCTAAACCAATTGCAGGAAATACAGCATAAGATCCTTGAAATAAAAGGGAAAATATTATTCCTAAAATTCCCCATGACAGATACAAAAGCTCAATTTGTAAATAATTTACATTCTTTTTGTTTTCCATAATACTATAATTTTAAATTAAGTCACAATTATTCTTATAATCATCAAGGTTGTGACTTTTACCCCTGACAATCATCATTTATCAAATTAATTTCCCTTTTTATATTTGTGTATCTCTTTATTATTTTTCTACTTAAAGATATTTCTACAATCACAACAATAGGAATCAGAAATAGGTAAAATCTAAGTATATTTGCGCATATAAATGGTAAAACCAATAATATTAGCGGTATCATTAGCCAAAGCCAAAATAATCTTTCATAAATAAAATATAACTGGTTATATAATTCTTGGATAATAAATTTATTTACGGAAACATCATATTTTTTTTCTTTAAAATAGAACAATAATGTAAAAATTCCTTTTACCAAACAAAAAATGGCGATTATAACTGTTATGACAACAATAATGATGTCACGCATTACGAATTGCAAGCTGCTTATTCTTGTTAATAGTACGACTGACAATATTATGAATAGTAATATGCACATAATCCCAGAAATTGCATTTTTATTTTTGTAAAGAAAAGACCTACGCGCTAATGAAATCGATATATCATTATCATAATTATCAGCACAGTTTATTGATTCTTTGAGTTTTTCTACTAAATTATCGTTTCCCATCATTTAATATCTTTAATTTTGATTTAATTCTTTGAATTTTAGTCCCCACATTGGTAACACTGATTCCTAATATGTCGGAAATTTCTTTATGCGACTTACTTTCGATGTACAGATATAAAAGCACTTGTTCTTCCTGATTTAACTGTTTGATTAGTTCGTACAAATGTAAGATTGCTGTTTCGTCATCATTTTCATCAACTATGTTACTGGCATCTGCGTCATCAATATTTGCAAACTTGAACTTGTTTTTTCTGGATTGCGAAATAGATACATTCAGTGCCACTCTATAAACCCATGTTGACTCTTTGCAATTATCTTGTTTTATAAATTTTGGATAACTTCTCCATAAACCTAAAACAATTTCCTGAAACAAATCATCCGCTGTCAGTATTTGATTAATACGAGAATAGTAGCGACATATACTCAGAATCTGTCGCTTATTTGTACTTATCAGTTCATGAAATCGTTTTTCTATATTCATAATGTAAGCTGAGATTACTTTAGTTAAAAACTATAATGCTCTACACTATATATATCAAAGATTGTAAAAAAATCACAAAATTTCGTCAGAATAATTTACGAATATTTAAGGGGACTTCTATAAATTCCCCGTTTAAATAAATTTTGACAATCATGTTAAAAACTTTTGCGTGCTTTATGTTTCTCTTTGAAATCTTTTTATCTTTCTCTCAATCACATAGCTAGCTATGCTCTTTCAAGAAAAACAAAAATCTTCTCAAAGATAAAATCATAAATCACTTGCAAAGCAATTTATAGAAATCCCCTTAACAGGGATTAAAAAGATCTAACTTCTTATGAAATAAAAAAAGCGGGAATAATCCCGCTAGTAGATGGTTACAATTCATCATTTCGACGAACTACCTATGATTCTGCATATATATCACAAAATATTTCTCAGTTTCTCAGATTTTCAATTTCTTGGTTTCAATCCCAAAATCTCTCTTGCTTCGTCTGATGTCGCTACTTCACGGCCGAGCTCTTTAGCAAGACGAACTACCTTAGCGACTAATTCGCCGTTTGATTTTGCAAGGACGCCTCTTGAAAGATAGAGGTTGTCTTCAAAACCGACTCTCACGTTACCGCCCATTGCGATAGCTGCTGCAGCGATTGGGAAAGCATGACGACCTATACCTGTTGCTGTCCATGTTGAACCTGCTGGTATCGCGTTGACCATCCAACAGAGGTTTGCTACTGTAGCCGGTGTACAGCCTGGCACGCCGAGAACGAAGTTGAACTGCATTGGTGCGCCTGGCACTTCGCCTTTACGAGCCATATTTACTATTGTGTCGATGTGACCCATCTCGAAGCATTCGTATTCTGGCTTGATGCCGCGTTCCATCATGCGTTTGCCGAAAGCACGCATCGTTGGCATTGTGTTGTCGAAGATCTCGTCACCGAAGTTACAAGTGCCACAGTCTAATGTCGCCATCTCTGGAAGTGGGTTTGTGTCTGTCGATTGGAGACGTTCGTCTGGTGTCATACCGACAGCGCCGCCTGTTGAAGGAATCAAGATCACGTTAGGACAAGCCTTGTAGATAGCTTCTTCGCATTCTTGGAAACGAGCGGCGTTTTGTGTTGGAGTGCCGTCGTCGAAACGAACGTGAAGGTGAACGATAGCAGCGCCAGCATCGACAGCCGACTTAGCTTCTCTTACTATTTCTTCTACTGTATAAGGAACAGCAGGGTTTTGTTCTTTAGTTACTTCTGCGCCGCAGATAGCAGCGGTGATGATAAGTTTTTCCATAGTGTATTTTTTTATCTTTCAATTCTTTGACATTTCTTTGGAACTACGCAGGTGCCGCTCGCACGACAAACGATGATTGGTTCCGGCAATACGTCGGCTGCTGAGTCGGAGATGTCTGGACGTGGGATGATGACCTTACGTGCCACAAACTCCATCTTACGTGAAGTGTTGCCGATCTTTGTCACCCAGCCTTCTGCTTCGATATAATCGCCTGCATAGACAGGAGCCAAGAACTCGATGTTGTCGTAAGCGCAGAAGAGACCTTCATCGCCGTCTGTCATGATTAATAATTCTGTTGCCACGTCGCCGAAGAGATGAACCATGTGAGCACCATCGACTAAGTTACCGCCGTAATGAGCGTCTTTTGCACTCATACGCAATCTGATAAGAGATCTATATTCTTTTTCCATTGTTATATATTTTTTAAGTCAACGGACAACAGACTACAGTCAACAGTCTTTGTCCACAATTTTTCGATTTATAATTTTATTGCAATATTCTAAAATAAGTCATGTCGATTTCTCTCATAAAGTCACAAATCATCGCATTTTTATTTCTCTGCGTTCTTTGCGTCTTTGCGAGAGTGAAAACATTTATTTCTCAAGATAGATTCCATCGACGAAGATTCCTGATGCGTGGATCTGTTCTGGAGCTATCTCGCCGTTTTTCACCAACTTCTCAGCTTCAACAACGACGTAGTCTGCTGCCATCGCCATGAGAGGATTGAAGTTCTGTGTTGTTCCTAAGAAAACCATATTACCGTCTTCATCAACGATGTTAGCGCGTAAGAAAGCGATGTCGGCTTTAAGAGGTTTTTCCAAGATATAATCTTTACCATCGACATTGATGATTTGTTTTCCATCTTGAATAATAGTTCCCAATCCGGTTGGAGTTAGGACGCCGCCGAGACCTGCGCCGTAGGCTCTGATACGTTCAGCGAGAGTACCTTGTGGCACGTATTCCACTTCTAAAGTACCGGCGTTTTTCTGTGCTGCTGTTTCTTTATTGGTTCCTGTATGCGACACAATAGCTTTCTTAACCTGGTGATTAGCTACGAGTTTACCGTGTGCTACATTATCGTATGCCGTGTCGTTAGCGATAATAGTGAGATCTTTAACACCCTTTTCAACAATAGCATCAATAATTTGAACGGCACTTCCTACTCCAAGAAATCCGCCAAACATAATCGTCATTCCGTCTTGTACTTTAGCGACGGCTTCTTCCAATGATATTTGCTTGTTCATATATGATATTTTTAATTAATTACAATCAGTTCAATGAAGCGCAAATATAACTTTTTTTTTGCAAAGTTCAACGTTACAGAAATAATATTTTTTGAAGAAATCAGTATCGTTTCATCAAAACACTTTCTTAAGATTCTGCATCGCTATCTCCACAACGCTTCTCGGACATGCCAAGTTCATCCTCATGCAGCATTCGCCTTCTTTTCCGAAGATATGTCCTGCGTTAAGTCCTAATTCTGCTTCAAAAACCATCTTACGGTTCAGTTCCTCATCGCTGATACCGTAATCACTGAAGTTCATCCATATCATATATGTCGCTTCCGGCTTATGAATCCGTACCTTAGGCATTTCTTTTCGAATGAAATCGACAGCGTAATCTATATTACCTTTTACATAATTGATGAGTTGAGAGTGCCATTCGTCTCCTTTTTCCATGGCAACTTTCGTTGCGATCTTGCCGAAAACGTTTCCCATATCCGCTTCTGTAGAATGTACGAAATCCGTATATCTCTTTCGCAGTCCTTCATTGGGAATTATCACAGTTGATGTCGCTAATCCGGCGATATTGAAAGTCTTGCTCGCGGCATGTGCGGTTATGCTGTTTTGAGCAAAATCTTCTGACAATGATGCGAATGGGACATGCTTAAATCCAGGCATGACCAAGTCGCAATGTATCTCATCTGAGAATACTAAGACATTGTTTCTTAAGCATATTTCACCAAGACGCATGAGTTCTTCTTTCTTCCACGCTCTGCCTACCGGATTATGAGGATTTGAAAGAATCAACATCTTAGCCGTCTTTGCCTGTCGCTCCAATAAATCAAAATTCATTATATAACCATCATCCGTGTCGATGAGTGGATTTAACACGAGTTTTCTGTTATGGTTATTTACAGCATAAAAAAACGGATGATATACAGGAGGTTGGATTATTATTTCGTCGTTCTCGTTTGTCAATCCCATCACTGCTAAATTGAAAGCATTGACGATACCTGGAGTGAACGACATCCATTCTATTTTTGTCTCCCACTGATGATGCCGTTTCAGCCAATTCACTATCGATTCGAAATAGGCGTCTTCTCGGAATGTATATCCATAAACGTCTGTCTTAGCGCGTTCAATGATAGCTTCACGAATAAAATCCGCTGTCGGGAAATCCATATCGGCGACCCACATCGGGATGATGTCTTCCTTGCCGAAGACACTCTTTCTCAAATCGTATTTAACACTCTCAGTGTTAGTACGGTCTATTATTTTGTCAAAATCGTAAATCATAACTTGTATTTTTCACAAAGGTAATAAAAAAAGCCCTTGAAAAGATTTTATGAATCGAAAAAAAACAACAAAAAAGCGATTCTCCTTTCAAGGGCTGCCGTATTTTACTGTATTGGGAGTACAGTGTTTACGTCACAATTATTAATAAAACCGATGCAAAGATAAACTCATGATTATATCTTCATCAGCGACCGATAAGTTATCGGCAAAAAATAATCAGTGAACGTAACTTTAGGGAACTTCTATAAATACCACGTTTGAATAATTTTTGACAATTACAATAAAAACTTTTGCATGCTTTATGTTTTTTATCGGAATCTTTTCATCTTTCTTTCAATCACATAGCTCGCTATGCTCTTTCAAGAAATACAAAAATCTTCTCAATAAAAATTCATAAATCATTTGCAAAGCAATTTATAGAAATTCCCTTTAATCAATATTGATTCCAGCTGCTAATTACTTCCAATGGCTTCCTGACTTTTTCTCTGGTAGGTGCATCGGGATAACCAAGACTGATTAACAATGGTATACGCCTGTTTCTAACTCCCAATATTTTTTTAATTTTCTTTTCGTCGAACCATCCTATTATGCAAGTTCCCAATCCTAAGTCTGCCGCTTGAAGACAAAACTGGTTTACAGCGATTCCTAAGTCGAAGAGACAATAGTCTTTATTTTTTATTATGCTTCCTATTGACGACATGAAGTTCTGTTTTTCAAGAACAACTGCGATCATAACAGGACATTGATGAGTGAACTTATTCATACCTAAACCGATAGAACACTCTGCTATTTGCTCCTTCTTTTCGAAATCATCGACTATCACAAACTTCCATGGCTGTGAATTATTTGCTGAAGGCGACAATCTCGCAGTCTCCAAGCATTGTAATATCTTTTCTCTTTCAACTGGTTGTTCTTTATATTTTCTGTCGCTCTGACGTATCTTTGCCAATTCGGCGAATGATGATTTAATTTCCATTTTTATATTTTCTTAATTATTTTTAATAATCCTGTAAATCTTCTCTAATCCTGCTATGTGTTTCTCTATAGAATACAACATTCTTGCTTCTTCTTTTATGGTTTCTGCAATAATCCTAAAATCGTCTAATTCAAGTAAGACGCCACGTGTCTTTTCTGCGAAATCTACTGCGTCTTTAGTTTTGTACAAAGTGGCGTATTTACCGTCACATGTGATTTCCTTGATCATCTCACTGTCGTTGGCAACCACATTAACGCCCATAACCATCGCTTCAATGACCGGCAACGCTACAGCCTCATCATCTGAATGATACACAAACGCATCAAGCTGAGAAAGATAATTTGGCGCATCATCCCTCCTCTTCATATAAGTAATATAATTATCGAGACCTTGTATCAGATAGTAGTATTTACAATCATCGAAATATGTGTCATATTCATCGTCTATGTCGCCAGAAATCAAGCATGTAAAATCACGTCCTGACTTTCTTAGCTTTTTTA
Source organism: Lentimicrobiaceae bacterium (assembly GCA_015061365.1). Lineage (GTDB taxonomy): Bacteria > Bacteroidota > Bacteroidia > Bacteroidales > F082 > Limimorpha. The sequence continues at coordinate 11,903 of SUWS01000051.1, forward strand.
CCATTTTCAAGATGTTCATAACGTCGTGTTCAGGTGAGAAATCGCACAATGTCCCGATAAGATACCTATAGTCGTCTATAAAAAATTCATCCCTTATTGATTCATATTTGTAATTATCTAATCTTACTGATGAGAAACCGTGAAATAACTTAAAATATTTTAAGTGATTGTCCTTATATTTAGATATGAATCTTTTTTTTTGCGTCTCAGTCTGAAATATTACAGCAGCACATTTAGCAATCGCAGTTTTATACATATAATTTGAGAATCCCTTCAAATCTTCATAATAAGAATAGCAAGAAAATACCACTTTAACATTCAGACCAAAAGATAACAATAAGGCAAGATATGCGTCCGAATATCTGTATGTATGAATGATGTCGATTTTATTTTTCTTTATGAAACTTCTTGCTTTGACAATTTTATTGACCTCATACCATCTAAAATCTGTAAGTTGGGATCTAAAAATCTGAATATCATGAGATTTAGAGTTAGAAATGATATCAGTGATAAGGTTTTCGATTTCTATGTCACGCTGATCGGTATTTAGGTATAGGATTCTCATAGTATATAAACAAAAAAATCCAGTTTTTGTTAACCGGATTGCTTGTGCCCATGAGAAGACTCGAACTTCCAAGAGCTTAAGCTCACTACACCCTGAATGTAGCGTGTTTACCAATTTCACCACATGGGCTTTAAGCTTTTGGGTTGTGCCCAGGACAAGAGTCGAACTTGCACGACGCATTCGTCACCACCCCCTCAAAGTGGCGTGTCTACCAATTTCACCACCTGGGCTTTAATTCGCTGCAAAGATACACATTTTTTCTTTCGGTGTATCAGTTAGCAGCGATTTTTTTTGTTATTTTTTTATTTTTTATGTAAGTGTTTAATATTTAACGAGTTTAACGGTCTGATTATTTTCGTCATCATTTACCTTGATTAGATACACACCGGAACTCAATCCGTCAAGGAAAGTATTCAGTTCTGAAATGTAATATCTTGTAACTATATTACTATACAATAACTTACCTATATGATCATATACTTCTACACATACTTCACCAATAGTTTCTATATTAACGTTAACATTTCCGTTTGAAGGATTCGGAAACACAGAAATGAGTGAATTTATCACAAAATTCGGATTTTCTCCAATTATCATGTCTTCAAAAGCGTTTTTAAAATCCGGGATTCCATACCCGTAATTATTATTAGGATTGTCAGAGTAGTTAGCATTCTGTCTCAATAAATCTCTAATCGAGTTAGCTGGCAATTGTTTATTTGCCTGCCACAAGCAAGCCGCCATTCCAGCGAGTACAGGGCAGGAAAACGAGGTGCCTGATCCTTCCGCATAACCTGTCCCCCATGTCACGGCAACCATAACATTATAGCCGTGAGCCATCACATCAGGTTTTATTCTGCCATCAAACGTTGGTCCTACTGAACTGAAAAAAGCTTGATCACCATACTTATCAACAGCTCCAACTGTCAATACATTTTTACCATCAGAGGGCACGCTGATATACGGGAACGATGTCCCACCCTCATTGCCAGCTGATGTCACACACAAAATGCCTTTCGAACAGGCTATCTCTGAACCAATAGTAATCACACTGGTTTCGCCATCCAAATCGCTATAGACGTGATCCCACTGCGGAAGATCAAAATCAACATACCCCAACGACGTACTTATTATGTCAATACCTATACTATCAAGAAATTCCGCAGCAGACACCCAATTATATTCCTCTATCATATTCTCGCTGCTTACATCCTCTGTCCGACATAAAAAATACGACGCTAACGGAGCTGTACCCACATATTTGTCAGGTATATTACCAGCCATCAGACTCAGACATGAAGTTCCGTGCGACGATTCATTATACACACTGCCATTCTTGTGGACAAAGTCGCGTGTTCCGATAAGTCTGTCATTATTATACATATCTTCAAAAACCTCATGTTTGTCAACATAGTCATATCCGCCATCACAAACTCCAATCCAAATACCTTGTCCTTGATAACCGGTCTCATGCAAGGCTATGCCATTCAACTGATTTATTTGATCATACGCCATGCCATAATACATACGATAATCGGCATCATCGGCAGCAGACATAAATTCATTCGAGAAGAATGTCTTTTCTTTTACCTGTTGCTTCATGTCGTCATTTTGCAGCAGACGAACTTTTTGCACAAATGGAAGTGATTCTATATCGCTTATGACAGAAGGATCCGACAATTCTATCGAAACACCATTCAACCACTTCGAAGGATTGAGAATGGTCGCACCTTTACCTGCCACGGCCTGAATGTACGACTGATTGACAGGAATATCATAATTATCAATAGCAATATTATAATCTTGACGGCGTTGAATGGCTCGTTCACTTAAATATTCTTCCGGATTATTAATAGAATAAGGTGAATCGTTTTTATCGGTGAACTGAACCCAGTATTTGTCGGGCGCAATCTGAGCATTGATGGAAAACACGTATCCCATCATAACTAATAAGGTAAGCAGTCTTTTCATTTTTATCAATTATTTATTTCCGCAAATTTACAATTAATCGTAATAATATGAAAGTTTTTTTTCTTGACAATGCATTTTTAACATATAATCATTTTTAGTAATTTTGTGGAAAATTTTAAAAGATGAGAATTGACATTATCACTATATTTCCAGAGATGTTCGAGGGTCCTTTTACAGAATCCATCATAAAAAGAGCTATTAACAAAGGCATTGTCGATATAAAGTTACACAATCTCAGAGACTATAGTACCGACAAGCACAAACGTGTTGACGATTATGCATTCTCGTCGGGAGCAGGAATGGTTATGATGATAGAGCCTGTCGACAATTGCATCACGCATCTGAAATCCGAGAGGAATTATGACGAGGTTATTTATATGAGTCCCGACGGAGAATTGCTGACGCAGCCTTTGGCGAACCAGATGTCTCTCTACGATAATATCATCATTTTATGCGGACATTACAAAGGTATTGATGAACGAATCAGGGAACATCTTATCACAAAAGAAATTTCGATAGGAAACTATGTTTTATCGGGAGGAGAATTGGGAGCAGCAGTACTGACAGACAGTTTAGTTCGTCTTATTCCCGGAGTTTTGAGTGATGAAACATCGGCTTTAAGTGACTCCTTTCAAAGCGGCTTGGTCTCCCCTCCTGTCTATACTCGTCCGAGAGAATATAAAGGATGGAGTGTACCAGAAATATTACTCTCAGGTAACGATATGGTTATCAATGAATGGAAGCTTAAACAAGCAATTGACAGAACCAAAGAAAGACGTCCTGAAATGTATGATTTATTGAAAAAAAATAATTCAAACAATTTGTAAATTATATCGAAAAAATTTCTATATTTGCACACTTTTTCGAAAAGAGGAATAAAGAACAAAATAAATTATATCAGAAATGAAGAACGCGTTAATTCAATTTGTTGAAGATCAAGTACAAGTTAAAGATTTCCCACAGTTCAAAGCTGGTGATACAATCACTGTAACTTACAAAATCGTTGAAGGTAATAAAGAACGTTTACAGAAATTCCAAGGCGTAGTTTTACAACGCGCAAGCGAAGGTTCTCATGCAACTTTCACTGTAAGAAAGATTTCAGGCAACGTTGGTGTAGAAAGAATTTTCCCTATTTCATCTCCTATGATTGAAAGCATCGAAAAGAATAAAGAAGGTGCTGTCAGAAGAGCTCGCATCTACTACCTCAGAGGCTTACGTGGTAAAAAAGCTAGAATTAAAGAAGTTATGCGTAAAAAAGACAAATAATATTTCTTTGATGGAAACAAAAAAGGCGGCGTGAAAAATTTTCATGCCGCCTTTTTTATATTACATATTAAAACTGAAAAACTTTTGAACTTTGAACTAAGACATTTAAACTTTCGCCTTTCAATTTTCAAGACACACGTGACGAATTTTAGAATTCTAGAACTTTAGAACCAAAATTCTAAAATTCTAAAGTTCTAAAATTCTAATTTTTTCTCAGATTTTCAGGTTTTCAGATTCTCAGATTCTAATTCAGTTTCTCATATTCCCAATCTCTGTCTCACGACTTCAAAGCTGATGATGCCCGTTGCGACAGAGACGTTCAACGAGTCGATGTCGCCTGGCATCGGTATCAAAAGATGTTCGTCGGAACGTTTCAGATAAGCCTCACTGATTCCGTCTTCTTCCGAACCCATCATTATTGCGACAGGAACTTTAAAGTCGGATTCCCAGATGTTCTTACGTCCTTTTTCGGAGATAGAGACGATCTTGACACCACTGCTCTTCAGGAAGTCGATAGTATCCTTAATATTTTCGACCCTGCAAACATTGATTCTCGACAATGCGCCCGCCGATGTCTTCATGGCGTCACCATTAATTAATGCGGATCCGCGCGACGGAATCACGATGGCATCAACGCCAGCAGCGTAACAAGTACGAGCGATAGCACCGAAATTACGCACGTCGGTGACTCTATCCAATATCACTATGAAAGGCATCCTTCCTTCATCATATACCATCGGCACCACCTCTTCAATAAGCTGATATGAAATAGGACAGATAAACGCCACTATGCCTTGATGATTCTTTCTCGTGAGACGATTAAGCTTCTCTAACGGAACATATTGAACCGTGATCTTATGCGCTCTCGCATAATTAGTAATCTCCGAAATCTGAGGAGAACGCAAACCGCTTTGAACAAAAATCTTCTCTATCTCTTTATCTGCCTTTATCAATTCTTCAACAGGGTGAAGACCAAAAACCATATTGTTATCCATATTCTGACTGTTTTTCTATAAGCGTACAAATTTAAGAATTAATAATTATTTTCTCAGAAAAATAATCACGTTTTGAAAAGTTTTTGCTAAATTGCGCAAAAATTAAGATAGTATCAGGTAAAATTATTAATAACAATCAAAATTATTTTTATGAAAAGATTTTTACTTTCATTGGTGATGATCGCTTTTACATCACAAGTTCTTTTTGCACAAGATGCTGAAGAAAAAAAATGGACACACGGAGGCTTTGTTGGACTTAATGTATCACAAAGTCATTTCTCAAACTGGACAGCGGGCGGACAAGACAACGTTAACGGTCTCGGTACATTTAAGTACAACATGAATTACCTCAACGGCAAGTCAAAATGGGACAACACCTTAGATTTAGCATTAGGTTACAGTTATTTTGACTTCGACAAGAAACCAATTAAAACTGATGACCGTATTAACTTGAGTTCTTTATACGGATATGACGTCGTTAAAGACAAACTTTATGTAACAGCAAATCTTAATTTCCAGACACAATTCGCTGATGGTTACAAATACGATACAGACAGCACCAACAGAATTTCCGCATTCCTCGCTCCTGCTTATCTTACAGTAGGTCTCGGTGCTCAGTACACACCATCAAGTTGGTTTTCATTAAACTTAGCTCCTGCTTCTGGCAGATTGACAATCGTCAACGACCAGGAATTAGCTGACGCTGGCGCATTCGGTGTTAAAGGCGCTTTGATAGATCCTGTGACCGGTGAGATTTTAGAACACGGAAGCAAATTCCGTATGGAACTTGGTGCTCAGTTGATTGCAAATGTTAACTACGAGATATTCAAAAATGTAGTTTTCTCATCGAAACTCATCGTATTCTATGACTATTTACAAGACAGAGAATTTAATGCTCTCAGCAAAAAATACGGATGCCGTCTCGACTTTGATTGGGATAACGCCTTAGTATTGAAGGTGAACGACTGGTTAAACTGTAACATCTCCGCTCGTTTGGTTTATGACGAAGACATCATTCCTATCGAGGGTGATTCATTCTTACAATTCAAAGAAGTCTTGAGCGTTGGTATCTCATACAAAATTCCTTAATCATGACAAAAATAGGTCTGCTATCAGACACTCACGGATGGCTTAATCCTGCGATCTACGATTTTTTCAAAGATTGTGATGAGATCTGGCACGCCGGCGATATTGGTAGTGACGATGTTGCTATAGAATTAGAAGCGTTTATAAATCGTCAACGGACAACATACAACGTACAACAGTCTGCATCTGTACTTAACAGATTTAGAGCGGTCTATGGCAACATCGATGATTGGGAGATTCGAGCCGACTATCCTCAGTTCCAGATTTTCACTGTTGAGGAGATGAAGGTCGTGATGACACATATCGGGGGTTATCCGAACGCTTACGCCCCAGGAATAAGGCAGTTGCTTCATGACGAGAAACCAGACATATTCATCAGCGGACATTCACATATATTAAAGGTGATGCGCGACCCTACACTAAACTTGCTTCATCTGAATCCCGGAGCGGCTGGTTTGAAAGGATTTCATAAAAAGGTCACCATGTTAAGGTTTCAGATCGACGGCAAAGAAGCCAGTAATCTTGAGATTTATGAAGCGGATAAAAGATACGTATAAAAAAAGGCTGCCATTGATTGGCAGCCTTAATTGTATCAATCATTTGATTCTTCTCTTTTGCTTTGGCGTTTACGTTCTATCTCGTCTAAGATGATCTTTCTTAAACGCAAACTTTTAGGAGTTATT
>SUWS01000052.1 GCA_015061365.1 Lentimicrobiaceae bacterium
TCTGCCATAAAGTAGCTTCTACGCCATGAGAAAGAAAATGTTGATAACCGATGTTCCATGTTCCGAAGAGGAAGCAAGGAATAAGAGCGATGAGGACATAAATCATGTTACGTTTCATATCGACAGCATCTCTGACGTGTGCGCCGTTGAGAGTCACTTTATTAGGAACGTAGAAGAATGTCTCCATTGCATCGAAGAATGAGTGGAAGCAGTAGAGCTTGCCGCCTTCTTCAAAGTTTGGTTTTATTTTATCTATAAATTTACGTAATCCCATAATACTGATTTTCGATTAGTTCATTTCTTTACGAAGCATTTCTAAGCTCTCACGTACAATCTGTTGAATCGCGGTCTTCGATGGGTCGATGACTTCACAGAGAGCGAAGTCTTCTGCATCGATTTCATAGATTCCAAGTTCTTCCATCTGGTCGATATCTTTGATGATACAAGCCTTGATGAGCTGCATCGGATAGATGTCGAATGGGAACACTTTCTCAAAGTTACCTGTCATAACAAAAGGACGCACGCCACCGTTGAGGTTGGTGTCGAGCACTTTCTTGCTCTTCTTGCATAATGATGCTCCCATAGTATTTGTCGAGGTGAACTTCTTGAAGTTAGGAGCCAACCAACCGAAGAGTTGATAGTGGTCGCCTTCTGGAATTACTGTGACCTGTGAGTCGTAGTATCCTAAGAAGTTTTCGCCGTTGATTTTCTTACCTGTCAAGACGTTGCCGCTGATGATACGTACGTTTTCTGTAGCAATATTAGCATACAAGCCCGACATATCTGCGCCTATTCTTGTTCTGTAGTACATAGGCTCTTTCACTTCTGAACCAGTGAAAGCCACTACTCTACTGCTGTCGTAAACGCCGTTGAGGAAGAGGTTCCCTATAGCGATGAGGTTTTGAGCGTAGGTGTACCACACTGTCTCGCCTTTGTTTATTGGCGACAAGACGTTAAGCTGAGTACTTACGTTACCTGTAGGATGTGGACCCTGGAACTCTGTGATTGTGACATTCTTTGCAGAGAAGTTTAATGAAGCGAGAGCTTGTTGTGTCTCTGAAGAATTGACGTTGAGATAAACCATGCCTTTTGTCAGTTTGGCGAGAGCCTCGACGCCGGCTTTGATAGCTGCCATCTGGTCTTTGACGATGAAGTTATTATCTGGAGCCAAAGGAGCTGTATCGAACATCGACACTGCTATGCATTTAGGTTCATCTTGTGTTTTGGCTATAGTAGAATATGGGCGTTGACGAAGCATTGTCCATGTTCCGCTTTGAACTAATTTCTCCACTATCTCGTTACGAGAGAGTTTTGAAGGATCAGCCTTACCGAAGTCGATAGTTTCAAATGTACCGTCCGATTCGACAATGACTTGAAGAATGACGCGTTTTTCACCACGAACGATAGCTTTCACTTTTCCTGAGGCAGGTGATGTGAAGAATACGCTTTCGTTATTCTTGTCGTGGAACAAAACGGTACCGACTTTTACATCATCACCTTCAGCGACGTGCATCTTTGGCACTACGCCGATAAAATCGTGAGGCTTTAAAGCAAAAAACTGAGGCTCGTAATTCTTAACCTCTTTCTTTGCTTCGCCTACAAGGTGAATATCAATACCTTTCTTTATTTTTATCATAAAAAGTAGTTTTTTTTAAATCAAATAAAAAGAATGATTTAGAACTATACTTTTAAAAACGACAAAAGGATGATACCAAAAGGTACCATCCGTTTTGCAAAATATATAAAATTAGAGAATGATTTTCTCTGTTGCCATAGCTTCGTTGATTTGCTCTTCTGTCAACAAGCCATGTTCTCTAATAAGAGCGACAACGCCTTTACCTGTTTCCAATGCTTCTTTAGCGAGTTTTGAACAAGGTTTGTAACCCAATACTGGAACTAAAGCTGTGATGATACCGATGCTGTTTTCTACCATTTCGCGGCAGTGTTCTTTATTAGCTGTGATACCGTCGATACAGAGTTTACGTAATACGTCGAAACCGTTTGTTAACAACTCGATTGATTCTAACAAGCTGTAAACCATAACTGGTTCCATAACGTTGAGTTCCAACTGAGCGTTGTTAGCACCGAGCATGATACATGTATCATTACCGATGACGCGGTAGCAGATTTGGTTAACAACTTCTGGGATAACTGGGTTAACTTTACCAGGCATGATTGATGAGCCAGGTTGCATCTTAGGAAGGTTGATTTCGTTGAGACCGCAACGTGGACCTGAGCTCATTAAACGTAAGTCGTTACATACTTTACATAAGTTAGTACATAATGTTCTCAATGCGTTTGAGTAGACTAACATTGAAGAAGCGTCTGATGTAGCTTCGACCAAGTCTTCTGACAAGTTGATGTCCCATTTTGTGAGGTCGCGCAATGCTTTAACGCAAGCTTCTCTATATTCCAATGTTGAACAGATACCTGTACCGATAGCTGTTGCACCCATGTTAACGTACAAGAATTCTTTTGAATCGTGGATGAGGTGTTCTTTTTCGTTTCTCAATGATTGAGCGAAAGCGTGGAATGAAAGACCTAATGTCATAGGAACAGCGTCTTGGAGCTGTGTACGACCCATCTTGATGACGTCTTTAAACTCTCTTGCTTTTCTTTCCAATGAAGAAATGAGGAGATCCAAGTGGCTGATCATTTCCAAGTGGTCAGCGTAGATAGCCAAACGTGTAGCACATGGATAAGCATCGTTTGTTGATTGTGATGCGTTGACATGGTCGTTTGGTGAACAGTATTCATATTGACCTGGTAGGTAGCCCATATATTCCAAAGCGCGGTTTGCGATGACTTCGTTAGCGTTCATGTTTGTTGAAGTACCAGCACCACCTTGGATGACGTCGACTGGGAATTGGTCGTTCAATTTACCATCGATAACGTCTTGGCAAGCTTTTGCAATACCTTCATAAATTTCTTTGCTGATTTTGCCTGTTTCGTAGTTGGCGATAGCAGCAGCCAATTTGATGACGCCTAAATATTTGACGACATTTGGATAACGGTTGATACCGATACCTGTGATTGGGAAGTTTTCAATTGCTCTAACTGTTTGTACTCCGTAATAGCATTCTGCCGGAATTTCGCGTGAACCGATAAGGTCTGATTCAATACGTGTTTTCTTTGTTTCCATTTCTTCTTGAATTTTTATTTCTTGTTCTGTAATTTCTACTTGTTGTTCAACTGTTTGTTCTGCTTTACAGCTCTTTTTTGTTGTTGTTTTTGAACTTTCTTTTTTCATCTTTAAAAAAAATTTGTTTACCGTTTTTAACGGGTGCAAATATACTATATTTTTCTGTTTTAGATATTTTTTTATCGATTTTTTTTATGTATTTTAACAATTAAAAAAGGTAATTATAACTTATTGTGTATCAGAATTATTTTCTTTATTACTATAAAGTTTCTGGGTCAATAACGCCAAGGAAACCGCTAAATTTTCGTGCTTTATTATGATACCGTCTGGTACCTCAAGGTGCACGGGTGCGAAATTCCATATCACTTTTATTCCGGCGGCGACCATGATGTCGCATACTTCCTGCGCCGCTTCTTTCGGAACTGTTATTATACCTATTTTAATATTAAGACGCTCGACAATAGGCGTGAGCTTGTCGATATGGAGTATTGGTTTGTCGTTTACCTTCGCTCCGATGAACTCCAAAGAATTGTCGAAGCCCGCTACGATGTTTAACTTATAATCGGCGAAGCCCTGGTAGCTCAGCAGGGTGCGTCCCAATCGCCCCGCACCCACTAAAACCACCTCGTCTAAATTATTGAATCCTAAAACCTCTTCTATGTCTGTTATCAACGACTCTATCTCGAAACCCATCCTCGGTTTGCCCGACTGCTTGCTTACGCACGCCAAGTCTTTCCTTACCTGGATGTTATTAAGTTTCAAGCTCCTCGCTATGACAGTCGATGATATGTATTTATAATTCTCCTTTCTCTTTTCAAGCAAGAAGTTATAATACAAAGGTAATCGGCTCAAGACTGTCTTAATAATCTTAACAGGTTCTGTCTGAGGTTCTGTCATTACTTTGTTGTCATTTCATATAGTTTAACAGAATTGTACACAGTCTTCTCTTTTGCCTCGTTGCCGTACTTATCTACGTCGACGATATTGCGAGGACTATGTGTGATACAGAGAGGTCCGTTCAGACAGCCGCCTTCGCATGCCATACCCTCGAAGAAATTCTCTGTAGCCTTGCCGAACTTGAGTTTCATCAGGTTAGCTCTACATTCGTCGATACCACTCATCACTATTGGTCTGAGTCCTTCTACATTGAGGTCTTTTGCCACGTCGATGAGACCTTGTACGATACCGCCCGACTTAGCGAAGATTCTTCCGTAGAACGATGCGTTATCCAATACTGTGTCTTCACATTCTGTAGTGTCAATTCCTCTCGCATCCAAGAATGCCTGTAATTCTTCAAACGACATAACACAGTCGATGGCTCCGCCTGTCTTTTCCAATTTAAATTCAAATTTCTTTGAAGCACATGGTCCGATGAAGATACACTTAGCTGTCGGATCTGATTTCTTTATCATCTGTGCTGTCAATATCATAGGTGATACTGAGTGTGAGATATGTTGTACCAATTCAGGGAAGTTCTTCTCTATAAATGCCACGTATGATGGGCAACATGATGTCGTCATCAAGCCTTTTTCTTTCCATTCGAGAGCCTCATTATATAAGGTGATGTCGGCTCCGAGAGCTGCTTCCACAACCTGATGGAATCCTAACTTATGTATCGCTGTCACGACTTGTGTTGGACGACCGAAACGGCATTGGCTCACGATAGCCGGAGCAATGACTGCATATACCCTATATTTAGTGTTATTCTCCGACTTCTTCAACATATCGATGATGTCGAGAACGAACGATTTGTCTGTGATAGCTCCGAAAGGACATTTATATACGCATGCTCCGCATGAGATACATTTGTCGTTGTCGATCTTAGCTTTCTTATTCTCGTCGATAGAGATAGCCTTCACCTTACAGCTTACCATACAAGGACGATGCTGCATGATGATTGCCGAATAAGGACAAGCCTTCGAGCATTTGCCGCATTCGATACATTTCTCTTTATCGACCACAGCACGTTGATTTACTATAGATATAGCACCTTTAGGACATACATCCTGACAAGCGTGTACCATACATCCGCGGCAGGCTGCTGTCACCATGACGCCTTCTGCTGGACATTCGTCGCAGGCGATATCGATGACTTCCACCGGATTTGGGTTGTTCTTGTCGCCGCCCATTGCCAACTTGATTCTATCCTGGATGATAGTTCTCTCTTTGTAGATACAGCAGCGTATCTGAGGTTTTGGTCCCGGGCAAATCACCTTAGGGATTTCAATATAAGCATCTTCCAACCCGCCTTCGTAGGCACGGCGGATCACTTCTTTCAAAACGTTATACTTAACAATCTGAACGTTTGTGTCGAAAACTCTTTTATTTGTACTCATATCTTTTAATTAATCATAATTCAATATTACTGTTTTTCCCATAGCGCGCATATTGTCTGCGAGCTTTTCCACGAGTTTCATCTTCATGGTGATATCGATAGGCAGACCTTGATGTGCCACGTTGACGCTTTGTCCCACGAAGAATTTTATATGCGTAGCCTCTTCGAAAAGCACGTTAGCCAGAAGAGATGCTCCGTCTTGTTTTGTAAATGTCTTTGGTGTCAAATCATTGATAGAGATATATTTCTCCGAAAGCTCGAGAAGTCGTCTCAAAGTAAGCACGCCTTCTGTTGTCAAATCGATACCTTCTATGAAGCCTATCGGAGGTACGTCCTTATCCGGGAAGTCGAAACTTGTACGTAGTGGTTTGTTAAGATAACGCGACACTATCTGAGAACTTGTTCCGCCGCATACTACTTTCTTGTCTGCTCCGTCGAGGAATTGCTCAACGTAGAAGTTATCTTTTTCCTTATCGACAGGAGGACCTACCATGATATTGACGTTGAGGCGAGGGCGTATCTTGACAGCTGCCACCGTGGTATCGTCACCAGGTTTGTCTAAATACAAGTCGTTGCAAGCCGATGTCAACAGACAAGCCACAGCTCTCGCCGACATTGTAGGTTTTATGCATCTGTCTAAATGCTCCATGATTTGTTTACGTTCCCACCCGAAGTTCAGGATCTGTCCTATTCCCGCATGGATAGTTCCGTCCGACATCACCAAGATAACGTCATTCTCTTCAAGATTAAGTTCCGATTTATATACTGTCTTGCCGCATATCTCCAACTTCTCTCTTTCGAAGTCGATACATTTTCCTTTATGATAATATATCGCTTGAGGGTTATCGAACTCATAGAGGAAGCCTTTGCCTTCATTGTTGGAATGTATCAAGGAGAATGTGGAATAAGCGACGCCTCTCACCTGGCATACGGGGAGAGTCTGGATGAGAGTCTCAACGCATTCGTCTATGTTGATGCCGTTGGCTGCCATCGTGCACAATATCTTGGATGTAAGTGTCGAGAGTATGTTGGCTTTCACTCCGCTGCCAAGTCCGTCGGCAAGCACCAAGGTAGTATAATCGCCATCGACTATGCCCACTACATTATCGCCGCACAGTTCTTCGCCGAACTTATTCACCGAGGTACATCCATATTCCAAGCATAGTTCCATCACTTCGTTCCTTTCCCGTTATTTTCGTCAGAGAGTGTTTTCTTCAGTTTAAGGAGAGCCACTTTCGTCTCAGCGGTCGTCTCTCCGAGAAGTGACGCGATCTCCTGTGCCACACGCATCTGCTTCTTGATAACCTCGTCGGTCGTCTTCAGCGTCTCCATCTTCACCTTATTAATTTCGTTATCATAATTAACTTGGTTGGAGACATCGATAAAGATACCGAACAACATATTCTGTTCTTTGAGATATGTTATCAAGATGTCGACGTATTTGCCGGTAGCCGGAACGAACATCTTCTCCACCTTGACATTACGTTTCTCGTTGAATGCTATTATGAAATCAACGAGGTTGAAGAAATCTTTTGCGTGACGGCCTTTAGCACGTGGGTCGTTGATACCGAGGAGTTCTCTACCTTTTATATTGATGTCTTGGATATAGAAATCTGAATCGAGCAAGACGATACCGTTAGGGCTGTTCTGTATAATCTCGTACGAAAGCGATTCCGCACGCTCGCGCATATAAGGGAGACATATCTCAGCGTCGGTATAGCCGTTATACACTGCCCATGCCTTGTCGCGGCATGTAGCATATCCGCAGGCACCGCAGTTAAGTTCGTCTTCTTCACTACGTTTTCCGATCTTAGCCAAGATAGATTTTATCTCACGCTCCGGTGGCGGCATACTGTTGTTTCTTATGCGAGGATACAGCTTGTTAAGGTCGATGCCATGTTCTTCATACTGATGAGGTGCCAAAGTACGGATGTCGTTCTTGTAATACTTCAAGACCTCTGATGTAGCCTTGATGCTTCCGCCTTTGATATTGACACTTAAGCTACACGGACCATTGACACAGCCGTCCTTACATATATTCATCTCCAAGAAGACATTCTCCAAGTTGTCGATATTCTGAAGTGCATCAACGCAACGGTCCGGACCATCGACTGCCATATAGTCGTATCCTTTCGGAAGTTCCGGGAACGACTTGAGGATGCCGTGACTGATAGGATATACCTTTGAAAGACAAGCCGTCGTCCTCTTGTTTTCTAGAGTTATGTTTATGATTTCATCGAGGACTATATTTTTCTCAGCGAACAATTCCTGCATATCGTCGAATGTCAAGACACCGTCGATGAGACCGCTTTCCATCGCCTCACGTTTCTTGGCGATACAAGGTCCTATGAAGACGATCTTGGCATCTGGATGTTGTTTCTTTATAAGTTTAGCATGAGCTATCATCGGAGAATCGACGGGAGCCAAATACTGCAACGCCTTCGGATAATAAGCCTGGATGAGGCGGCACACTGCTGGACAAGCCGAGGTGATGAAGTTCTTAAACTGTTTCGACTCCAACAATGTCTTATATTGTTGTGTAACAAGTTCCGCGCCGTATGCTGTCTCTTCCGCGTCGAAGAATCCTAATTTAGCCAAGGCGATCTTGAACACATTGAAGTCTTTCAGTCCGAAGCTGGAAAGGAAAGAAGGAGCCACGCTCGCGAACACCTTTGCCCCGCTGCTGAGAAGCTGTTTTATCTCAGTAAGCGAACTATGAACTATCTTGGCGTTCTGAGGACATATCAATGTACAGTGACCGCACAAGATACAACGGCTTTCGATAATCTTCGCCTGATGATCTTTCACCTCAATAGCCTTGACAGGACATTCTCGCACACATTTGTAGCAGTCCTTACATCTGGCGTTTTTAAATTCTAGATAATCAGCCATGATTCTTAGAAATTAAATTATAAACCTAACAATGGATATACTTCCTTTGCGAAGAGTTCTTCTGCGTTATCTTTGTTTACGTTATGGATAAAGAGACAATCCTCACCGAGTTTCTGAACTGTTGGTTCGTCGAAGCCTTCTGCTTTTACAGTGACGCCTTTGGCACAAAAGCCAAGACAGAAACTTGCCTGAAGATCAACTATGTCTTCAACATCATACTTTTTCAATATTTCCTTAAAGGCTTCAATAACATCGTATGAACCTTTTAAATGGCATGAACTGCCTACGCAAACTTTAAGAGTTGTCATAACGTAATATTTTTATAACTAATTGATAAATAATTCAAAAAAAACAATAATAATTTTTTCTCAAAAAAATTCCGCCCTTCAAATCCGAGCAACAAATTTAGTATTTATTTTATGTAAAACAAGCATAAAAAGAAAATATTTTTTTTGACTATCGAACGTTGAACTTTAACACTGACCTTAAATCTTAAACCTCGCATTATTTGCGTCTTTGCGAAAAATCCACAGTTTATGATTCACACACATTCTTCAATTTATGCAGATACAACGATTACATAGTGTTAACTTTTTAGATTGTAATTAGTACATCTCTAACATTAATCACTCTGACTTTTTACAAAAATTCAATGTTTTTATCTCTGACTTTTTACAAATTATATTATTTTTGCCTCTACCCTATTCGCACAGAAATGAAAAAAATCATCGATATAATAAAGGTGCAAAGTCGTAAAGTCACAGAGTCACAATTGTCAATTGTTAATTGTAAATTGTTAACCGTAATTTGTTCATTGTTAATTTTCAGTTGCTCTTCTCCTAATATCAAAACCGAAGTCGCTTCTCCAGATGAAAAGATAAAAGTCGCTTTTAATATCGATAACGATGGCGCAATGTATTATAATGTGAAGGTTTGTAAAGGATTAAAGGATGTAAAGGGATTGAAGGATGTAGAGGAAATAGAAGGTAAAGGTGACATGGGTTCTGAGTGGCGGACGATTTTTATTGACGACTCTCGCTTAGGTTTTGAAGCTAAAGACGGACTGAATCTTAAAGATGCTTTTGAGATTGTTGACGTCAGATTCTCCTCTGAAGATGAGACTTGGGAACAACCTTGGGGCGAGAACAGAATCATCCGTAACCATTATAATGAGATGGCTGTCGATTTGATTAACGAAGACAGCATCTTCCTAACAATGCGATTCCGTGTATTCGACGACGGTCTCGGTTTCCGTTACGAATATGGAATCACGGATGTAGATGAGGTTATAATCACCGACGAGCTGACATCTTTCAACATAAAAGAAAACGGCACTTCATGGTCGATACCCGCCGACTTCGACAGCTACGAACATCTATACAGGAATTTATCTTTATATGAAGTTAAAAACGCAAACACTCCATTCACCTTCAAGACAGAAAGCGGAATCTACGCCAGCATACACGAAGCCGCCCTCATAGATTTTCCAGAAATGACCTTGAAAAAATCTGAAAATCTGAAAACCATAGAAACCGAAAATAATTCAGACTCCAAACTTCTCAGTTTCTCAGATTCTCAGTTTCTCAGTTTCAAATCCAACTTAGCTCCTTATCCCGACAAAAAGACAAAAGCCATTTTTAAAACTGAAGATCTGAAAAACTCAGAACCTGACAACCTAAAAAATTCTCAGATTCTCAGATTCTCAGATTCCCAGATTCTAAATTTCAAAACACCTTGGCGCACGATAATGATTTCCGACAAAGCCGTCGGTCTCATCAACTCCAATCTCATCTTAAATCTCAACGAGCCTTGTGCTTTAAAAGGCGACTTATCCTGGATTCGTCCGATGAAATATGTTGGTGTTTGGTGGAGCATGCATCTCGGCGTGGAGAGTTGGGTAATAAACGACCGTCACGGCGCGACGACAGAAAACGCTAAACGTCACATCGACTTCGCAGCGAATAACAATATCGACGCTGTTCTTTTTGAAGGATGGAACGAAGGATGGGACAGCTGGGGCGGACGACAGAACTTCGACTTCACCAAACCTTACGCCGACTTCGACATTGACGAGATAATGCGTTATGCCAAAGAAAAAAATATCGAAGTCATTGGACATCACGAAACCGGCGGCAACATCATAAACTATGAGAAACAGTTAGAAGAGACTTACCGCTGGACAAAAGAGAAAGGCATCAACTACGTTAAGACAGGCTACGCCGGAGGCATCTCAGATTTTCATAACCATCACGGACAACACAACGTCCGTCATTATCATAAAGTCGTTGAGACAGCTGCCGACAACCATATCTCGCTCAACGTTCACGAGCCGATAAAGCCCACTGGACTACGACGCACCTATCCTAATCTTATGACTGGCGAAGGAGCACGCGGCATGGAATGGAACGCATGGAGCGAAGGTAACCCTCCCGAGCATCACGTCACTCTGCCTTTTACACGACTGCTCGCCGGTCCGATGGACTACACACCAGGCACTTTCGACATCTTATTTGAAAACACACGTAACTCGCCACAACGTAAGAAGTGGAACGACAACGACAAAGGCAACAGCCGCATCAACACCACATTAGCGAAGCAACTCGCCAACTGGGTGATATTATATTCACCTCTACAGATGGCGTCGGATATGATAGAACATTACGAAGGACATTCTATGTTTCAGTTCTTCCGCGACTTCAATCCCGACTGCGACTGGTCGGAGGCGTTGCAGGGCGAACCAGGAGAATATATCGTCGTCGTGCGCCGAGCCGGAGAAGACTATTTCTTAGGAGCAGCCACCAACGGCTCGGCGCGTGAAGCCGCTGTCCCATTAACGTTCCTTCCTAAAAATCAAGACTTTGTCGCCACGATATATTCTGATGGCGACGACGCACATTGGAAGACGAATCCTACTTCATACAAAATAGAAAAGAAAATAATCTCGCACAACGACACATTATTTATTAATATGGCAGCCGGCGGAGGATGCGCAGTGACGTTTGAGTTTAAACTAAATACTAATAATTCCTAATTGATAAGACGCACCAATTACATCGTATTTATTTTTAAGGTGTAATATGTCACGTCTCTACATTCATTGTCAATTGTTAATTGTTAATTGTCAATTAGTATCTTTTCCATACAGACTTTCTGCACCGTCATTCCCATGCTTTCGTAAAATGCCTGTGCGCTCGGATTCTTCGCCCATACATTCAATGTGATGTTGAAACACTTCTCTTCCTTAGCGAATTGAAGCACATGTTCATACAACTTCTTCCCCACTCCATGACGACGATAATTCTCGTCAACGCAGATGTCGTCGATGTAAAGACTTTTGTCGGGACGAAGATTATCGCACTGACTCAAATCCTGAATCACACAGAAAGCATATCCCTGTACGGACGTGGCTTGCCGCGTCCCTAACTCAGACATGGCTTGCCGCGTCCCTGATTCAGACGTGACAAGTCGCGTCCCTACATAGACGAAAACCGGTGTGGTATCATCGTTAATAATTTTTAACAAATCCTCTTCATTATATTTTCTTTTACCTTTTATAAAAAAGTCAGGCCTACCTTCAGCGTGAACGTCATTCACTTGCGAGAGAAGCTCCAAGATGCGAGGAATATCGTTATGTGTTGCTTTTCTAATCATGATTTTCAATTCATAATGTATAATTCATAATGCATAATTATTGAAGGCAAAGATAATGTTTTTTACACTGACTTCATGAAGCAAACACCAAAGATAGACTTATATATTGTAACATAAAACTTAACAAATACTAAATTTTACATCGCAATCTCTCTTAAAAAGGACTAAAAAGAACTTTTGATTTTAGCTTTTGTATGATTTACTTTGCACAAAAATCAAAAATAAAAAAAATGAAGATACCAGGATTAACATTCTCACTGAAGCGTGCTGTAGGAGTAAGCGCAGCAAAAAATAAAATAGCAAAGAAAATAGGATTACCTACCACGAAACAAGGATTAGAACGTAAAGTAGGAGATGCTGTTATCAGTGCAATTACATGTAAAAATAAAAAACGCAAATAATATGAAAAGATTATACATTATCATCTTCTTGTTCTTATTATCAACAAGTTGTAACAATAATAAAGTAAAGTTATCAAAAGAAGAACTGACTCGTTACAATACCACCATACAACAACTTGAGGAATTAGAGACCCTTTATGACAAAGCCGTAAACAGCAAAAACGGCAAGTCATTAGCCGATTTGGTGGAGATATCACAATCTATATCATACGAATATAACGACGAAGGTATGAATCAGGCTACAATTCAACATTGCGACTCTTTGAAAAACAGAATCGCTGAATTAAAAATGAACTGTAAGGAACTTTATGAACAAGTGACTATCACTTCAGGAAAGATAGATTTGATAAATATCAACAACGAGTTTACGGAAGGAACAGCAACATATCCAGTCTATCTAAATCAAGGCGAGTTGTTGTTTTATAAGATAAAGATGGAGACAGCATCTACAATAAAGATTTACAATTATGACGCACGAAGGATAGTTAAGCAATACAACAATCGACAGAATGTAAACGATTCTTTAAGGATTAATTATTCTGGAATATATCTGATAGAGTTTATTCCTAACGGGAAGCAGTATTTCTCTATAGATGTCGCATGTCGTCCTTGTAATGCAAAGGACATATATTCACGTCCTGAAATCAGTTCAGAGATAGTAAATTGTAACAAAGGAGATTTCGGCTATAAGGCAGCTGAAGGAGTGAAGATGTACAATTGCTTCGACGAGGTCAGAAAGTTTACATTAAGGGGGCAGCTTAAAGCAGCGTTTTCTGGAGCCTCGACTGCATTGGTAGCAGTTAAGGTACCAGCAAACGCTACTGACATACTTTATTCTTTACGAATTGCTACAAGCGAACAGGACCGTTCTTCTGACGGTGATTTCTACGATGACCTGACTTATTCTTACAACAAAATAAAATTCCTCGGCTTGCCAATATATGAAAGGGAAAAGAGCTACGGATTACTGAAGACATTGCTTGACGACAACCGTCCGCTACGTGAAGAAGATGCTTATTGCAATATGTATGTCTTCAGGAATCAGACGCAGGCAAAACAATTTCAAGACGGGACAAAAAAAGCATCAGAGTTGAATTACGATGTCGATTATTCCACACTCGGCACACAATCATGCAACGGCAGAATACCTGTCAATGGTCAAAAAACCATATATCTCGCATTTGAAAACGAAAGAATAAGATATACAAACTATCTCTGGGTAGAGGCTGTAGCAATAATACCCACAACAGAATATCATAGAATAGAATATATAAAAAAATAATAACTTAATCTTATAAAATCATGGAAGCAAACACAAATCAAGGAATTACAACAAACGAACAATTTGAAAGATTAATTGACTTTGCTCTAAAAGACGGAATCTTGACAGACAAAGAAAGAGAAGTGATAATGAAGAAAGCTCAGTCTTTGGGAATTGATGTTGACGAAGCAGAATTAATATTGGAAGCTAAGCTTATGGACCTAAATAATGGCGAGAATAAAGCTCACAACACTGAACACAATTATGAGACATCTACAATAGGTAATTATCAAAAAGAATATAACAGAATAAAAAATCAAAATTTCAAACCTATACAAGAAGTAGTTTTCTTAACAGGAAGAAGAACTAAGTATGACAATGACGACCGTGAAGAATATACAAGAATTGAGACTAAAAGAATTAAGAATGAATGCTATGCGTTTATCGACTCTATTTACCCTAATAATGAAATTGAAACTATTGATGCATTAGACTTTTTATCACATTTTCTACCATCTCCATCAATAGAAGTATTGTTGCCAAAAGAATATAATTACTATAGGGATTATGAATATAATTACGATGATTATGAATATAATTACGATAGGGATTATACCGTCAGAGCCGTATCAAAGATAAAAACAATAATCAAGGAAAGTGAAGAAAAGTTTTCTAGTGTGGCTTCAGTTATGAACAAAGTGAAAGTTGTTAAGGATAGGTTAAAATCATTATCGAATATTCTTGAATTAAAGTTGGAAGAATCTAAAGAACGACTCGCCAATTCTGATAATGATTTCGAGAAAGAAAAATTGGATTTCGAGAAGGCATTTAGACCGTTTCGAATTAGGAGATGTGTAATTTGGGCTATCTTTGTGATCAGTTTTGTATCAGCTTGGATCTTTGTTGACGGATGGGGCTGGTCTGTGTTGATAAACATACTGACATTAGGATTATGGTTCCTCTTCCTGGTAATTTGGGGAGAATCTTTATACCATGATTATAAAGAATTTAAACAGGAGCATAAACCAACTAAAGGTAAAAAACTTGACAAAGAGTTCCAACTTGAGGCAACCATCTATACATGTAATAAAGAATTGCCTTTATTTAAATTGTAAAAAGCACATAACATCAAGAATATGCTAAAAGATTAGGGACCGCCTTGTCAGACGGTCTCTAATGCTAACACTCAACTTTTTTACTTTAAGGTTTTACGTTGTGCTTTGAGTGATTTAATTTCTCCTTTTACTCGTTCAATATTGGACTTATAAATAGCAATGGCTTCTTTTGTATAATTTTGAGGTCTGGCTTTCATCTGTTCTAAATTGCTTTTCCAGCTTGCTAGTTCTCTTTCCAATTTTGCGATTTCTCTATCACAGTCTGCTTTTGTTCTTGATGATCCCATGATTTATCTTTTTAAAATTATGCCTACTCTTTAATAGGATTTTCGGCTTGTTCCTTTTTTATTTCCTGTTAATTCTTTTATATATTTTAGATTTATGCAATCTTTCTTTTGAAATCCAGAGGTAATGGTAATTCTTGGAAGAATAATATTTTATAAACCCTATACTACGGTTAAACCTCATAGCAATGTCGTTGTCGAGCTGGCATGCTGTCCTTACCTTAATTCCTTTTTCGAGCATAGCGTCGATATGCAAGATGTATGCGTTATAGTTAAGCAAGGTGTTACCAGAAATCCAGCCTCCGCCGTGTAAAGACACTTTAAGACTTTTCTCGTCTTCTATGTATGCGTATATGAAAGCGAATGGCACGGATGTTTTGAGATTGTATGCTACATAACATTGTCCGCAGTCGTAAGAGAAAAAATCGTATAGGCTATGAATATCTTCGATATCTGAAAATATTCTCTTCCATTCAGCTTCACCGAAAGAATCCATCAGCGTCTCGTCTGAACGGAGCTTCCACTCTACGAGTTCGTTCCTTGCATCAATATTTGCTAATAAATCTTTTAACATGGTTTAGGATATTATTCAAAGTTATATCCAAGACTTCTTATTTTATTTTCAAAATTTCTATAAAAACGATCTGGCCAATATCCCCAAACTACTACATTGCCTTCATTTGTAGGTATTTGTTCATCTTCTTTCGTGTAATAGTTTCCTCCTGCAATATCTTGAGAATTGAGAACTTTCTCAGCATTTTCAATGCTATCGACAAAATATACGTGTTTTTTTTGTACATTGCATTGGTATCGAATGTCTTTCTTAATTCCTCAATTGTGATGTCACGATAATTTTCTATATAGTCTTTTACAATAGCATGACACAAGCGTCCTCTTCCTTTGTACTCTTTATCTTTAAAATAAAAATTCTGAATAGTTTTGCTTGCACTGGTTTTTAATAATTCTTTTAAATTTTCATCGCTCTCATCACCATATAAGAATATCATACGCAGAAGCTGATTGTTGGATTCCCAGAAAGATTTAAGCAATAATTCACAATTATCATCTTCGATTATCTTCTTAATATCATTCAATTCATCTTCAAAGATATTTTTCAATAAATCGTTATTGCTATATTTCGCAACCAAAGAAGCATCTAACAGTTTTTCATATTTGTCTAACAAATTGGAAAAAATTTCTTTGTTCTTTTTCGAAACAGCTAATATTGTTTCAAGGTCGCTCTCTTTGCCTTTATCGTCGATTTGCTTTTTGGCCTGACCTAAATTTATGATATAATCTTCCAATATTATTTTAGTGTCAGAGTCTATTTCCATGTTTAATAATGGCTCGATGACATGTTCTAAAATATCTTGGTAAGTGATTATGAAATAGTTGGTAATTTCGTCTTTTTCACTTTCTGGATAAGGCGTCAGATAAATTGGAATTTTAACACTTTCGTCGTATTCCTTGTCTGCCCAAACCTTATAAGTTTTGGTCTGATCATCGTGATGCTTCGAATCAACTTTGTTCTCTATAATGACAACAACATCCTTTTTGAAATCTTTTTTGAATATGCCAAACTTAGCGAAAATGTCGATTTTTCCTTTGTTCTTGTCACTTTCAACAACTTTTTCTGTCTCTATATGAAAGTTATGTATTTCGTAATCTCCAATCAAAAGGATATTTAGAATGTCCTCGCTAAGAATGTTATCGTTATCTGTATTTACCAGCATTCGCAATAACTTTTTCAAAGGTTCTTCGCCAAAATTATGGCTACCATTTATATCGAAGAGCCATTTGAGGAAAGCACTATGAGAAAGTTCCCTTCGTTCGATATTTAGTATATTGAAGATCGTTGTTCTGTTATAATACGAATTCAATCTTTGAAAATCAGGGTCGTTGTAAAACTCAATTATTTGGTTTCTCATAGAATTGATGTTATGCTGATGTTTTATTTTTCAAAAAGTTTAGAAAACAAGCCCAAAACGGAATTTGATTCTGAATTCATGTTTTTAGGATTGTTAATCTTATTCTTAAGGTCGTCTATTTCATTTCTGAGCTCAAAAATTTCATTTCTGATTTCAGCTATTTCATCATTATTGGAACTTGTTGTTGTTCCAGTTGTATTGGGTGTTAAACTATTAAGTCTTGGATTCTCTGATATGTTCTTGAATTTTCCCCAAATTGGATGATTCTTATAAGCGTTTAAAGCTCCTTGAGGAACCATTAAACTATCTAATTTTGACAAATTAGTGACACAACCAATCATAGGAGGTATTTTACTTTTCAATGAAATATTGATGACATGGCTACCAGAAACGGTGAGTCTGCGACTATCATCGCCATAACCTACTATTTCTGTTATTGATTCAACGCTTGCAGGAATAATTAAAGAGCTATATTTAATGACTCCTATAGAAATAATTGTATCTGGGATTATCATTCCAGTACAATCACTAATTTCGCCAATAGAAATAAATTTTTCAGGGACAACAATACCGTGCGCAGACGAAATTGAATTAATAGAATTAATGCTGTCTCTACAAGAATTGAAATCAGAATAACTGTACCTTCCAATTTTAATATCTGCCATAATTTTAATTTTAAGATGTTTATTATATTTTTTGCAAAGGAAAGGGTTTTTAGTTTTTTTTCAAAAGTTCTTTTTAGTCCTTTTTAATGAATAATGAATAATGTACAATGTATAATGAGGTGATAGTCGGTCACTTCGACAGGCTCAGTGACCGAGTTTTTTAGAGATAGTCAATCGCTTCTTAAAGCGACAATAAAGGCATATTATCGTCTAATCCTCAAAAAAACATGTGTCAGTGCCAAAAGTCTGAGTTATTTTCATTATCTTTGCAACAAATAAAGTGTTATTTGTTATTTAAAATATAAGCTATAATGAATAATATATTATCATTTAACATAAGTACTCCGAATGATATTTCTTCGCAGATAGCATCGAGAGTCAAAGCACGTCGTTTGGAGTTGAATCTGACACAGGAAGGTTTGGCGACAAGATCAGGTTTGAAATTCGCCACCTACAGACGTTTCGAGCAGACTGGCGAGATTTCATTGCATGGTTTGTTGCAAATCGCTTTCGCTCTCAACGCACTGTCCGACTTCGACATCTTGTTTTCACAACGACAATATCAATCTATCGACGAAGTATTGAATGAACAGAAAAAAATCAGAAAGAGAGGAAAGAAAAATGAATAGCATCAATCAGATAGAGGTCATTTATCACAATCGCTTGGTCGGG
>SUWS01000111.1 GCA_015061365.1 Lentimicrobiaceae bacterium
CATCATACGGTCCTGAAATGCGTGGTGGTACAGCCAACGTTACTGTCATCGTCAGCGATGAACGCGTTTGCTCTCCAATCCTCAACGCTTTCGACACAGCTGTGATTCTCAACCAACAATCACTCGATAAATTTGAAGATAAGGTAAAACCAGGCGGAGTTCTCCTTTACGATCCAAACGGTATTACTCATAAACCAACACGTACAGACATTAAGATCTACACCATCGAAGGCGCACAATTAGCATCTGACATGGGTAACGCAAAGGTGTTCAACATGATTATCCTCGGTGCTTATCTTAAATTGAAACCAATCATTTCAATGGATAAGGTTAAGGAAGGTCTCGAACACTCACTTCCTGAACGTGCTCACAAACTTATCCCATTAAACATGCAGGCTGTTGAAGTCGGTATGAATAATGTGAAAGAACAATAATAAACTGGTTTAAAGTTTAAGGTTTAAGGTTTAAAGTCTATGGTAAATATACATGGACTTTGAACCTTAATTTATTTATAATCCATATTAATTGTAAAGCTAAAACTACTTGTATTTAATGTTTCCATAATTTAATTATTTGGTAAAACATTAAATTTTCATTTACACATTCTTTCCTTTCATTGAAACTCATACAATAAAATAGAAGCATTCATGTTATCTCAAAAAAGTTTTAACCTAATAACAACCAATATGAGTACAATGGATTTAAAAAATCGTGGCGACAGGAAAAAGATGATGAGCCACGTCCGTAACTTGGTAGCATTGGCATACTCCGACGGCAAATTCTCCGACGAAGAAAGACAATATGTAGCTAACGTAGCAACGGAAGTCGGGATGACAGCCGATGAGATGAAACAGATTATCAACGATCCTGACGGCATCAGATTCATCATGCCAGAAAACGACATCGAGAAAATCGAGCAGCTTTACGACCTCATCTTACTTATGATGATTGATGGCGACCTCAATGAAAACGAGATGATATTCTGCCGAGCCATGGCAATAAAGATGAAGATTCCGTATCAAGTCGTCGATGAGATGGTGGCAAAGGTAATCAACTTCATCACCGACAATTTCTACATTGAAGATGTCGTCAATGAACTTGCAGAGATGATGGAGAAGAAAGATTAAAGCATTGTAGGGTCACACGAAAGTGTGACTCTTTTTGAATAAACCACTGCTCCCATTCTGTTGATATGCTCTATCAACTCATCGTTCTTCAAATTATGAAATATCGAGATGTCGAACATATAAGGCAACAACAAATCGTCAATATCATTCATGATTTTTAACAAGTCGCGGTAAGTGATATTCTCTCCGACTAAGGTAATATCAATATCAGAAAACGGCTTATA
Organism: Lentimicrobiaceae bacterium; assembly: GCA_015061365.1. Taxonomy (GTDB): domain Bacteria; phylum Bacteroidota; class Bacteroidia; order Bacteroidales; family F082; genus Limimorpha. The sequence goes on from SUWS01000111.1 coordinate 1,352, forward strand.
AGTTCCCTTTACTCTCGAACCGTACAATATGACTTTCTCAATCTGCGGCATCTGCGCAAATACTTCAGACAGTTGCTGCCAATATTCTTCCTTGATTCCGTATCTCAAAATCTCACTCCTCCATTTTTTCAAGCAAAACCTTCTCGAATTTAACGAACAAAGGATAATAGATATTAATAATGTGACTTTCTATAGTCGAAGCTGTCTCATCATCATAATGATGCGATGTTACATTCCTATCCTTAATAGTATCCATCCAAAGTCCGTCATCTATAAGTCCTAATCTCAAAGAATAACGTATCGCATCTCTCGAACCAAAAATCTCCATTATGCCCTGATGTTCCGCATAATCCTTCATCACCTTCCATGCAAGCTCATGAGAAAACTCGAAACATTGTATCAAACCTTCTCTTGCAATATTATAAAAATCGTCATCATAAACATCTTTTCTTGTGACTATTCCCACTGCTTTTTCGAGTTGTTTCAACGCGCGACGATAGTTGCTGAATCTCTGTTTCCATCTGATGTCATTTTCTTGTTCCATAATAATTTGATATTCGGTTAAACGTAATTTTATCACTCACAAAAATAGTACATAACATAATATCTCGCAAGAGAAAAGAATATAAAAAATATTAATATCTCTCAACCATCATCTGCATCTTTGTCTTTAGTTCTTCAGCAATTCTATCGCGTTCATCATTGACGTTATTGTTCGGCTCATAAACGACAGCCTCTCCTATTGTGAAAGTATGATTTTCCTTGTCGGCATAGATGGGATAGAAAGCGAGACATCTTCCAGTTTCTTTCCAATACATATTCCCTAATTTGGCGAACCCCTTAAACAGATTTCCTACGCTGTCGGTAGAATGAACCATGGTTTCTTTTCCTGAGATGACCTTCTTCGCCGGACGCTCCGGAAATAATAAGATATTGTCTGATTCTTTTAGAGCTTTTATAGTGTCGTTGAAAGTAGTCATCACGTTTCTTAAATTATCGCGTTCGACACCGATAGGATTAAAAGAATTCATTGCCCAGACTACTGGATATGCCAAGAAATTTGCAAGACGTTTCTTAAATTTTTCACCGAACAAAGGGACTCTATACATGAAACGAGAATACATCTCTTCTGTCGCTAATTCGATATCAAGCATTTTCCTGTCGATCCATGGTCTGAAATATGTCGGGAGATAAATCACAGCAGCGACAGGACCATAGATAATACCGTGATTACATACAAAAACCGAAGGAAAATCCTTTGATATGACATTCTCTTTTCCAACGACTTTAAGATGAAGCCATGGTCTTAAAAAAGTCGCGATAATCTTAACGCCATACCTGACTCTATATTTCTTGATGAGAATCTTATACAGACTCACTCTCATTTCGTCGTCATTAGAAACAGCAAAATAATTCTCCAACTTTTCTTTTGTGCGCGAATCGAGAGGCTGGTTCAAGGCGTAATAAATACTGATAAGCATAAAAATCACAGGTATCTGAATTATCATGCCTGAGAAAAGGTTTGTCACTTCCCAGTTATTCACGTCTGGCATCACAAACGACCATATCGTGATTATCAAAATCATCATGCAGCTCGACAACAAAGATGAAACTACAATGTTGATTCTATCGAATCTGCCAATCTTTGACTCTACATCTTCTTCTCCCGCAAGTCTCAAGACAAGTCCGAAATCTTTGTTAAACCTCGACAACGATGAACTTATCAGCGACAAAGCTACAGAAAAGAGCAATATGCTTATGAGATTTGCGAATGTACTGCTTTTGTAGAAAAGTATCGTCGCCACAATCCATAGCGCGGCTC
>SUWS01000053.1 GCA_015061365.1 Lentimicrobiaceae bacterium
TTTGTATCCGAAAAAAATGACATAAATGTCAATAATAACGGATAGAGATATGAGGATAGAAAGAACATCTTATTTGAATCAACTTATTGCAAGCCAAAATAACGGCTTGATAAAGATCATCACAGGGATAAGACGGTGCGGAAAGTCTTATCTTCTTTTCAATATTTTCTACGACTATTTAATATCCCAAGGTATTGACAATAATCATATTATTAAGATAGCGTTAGATGACGTCTTAAATGAAGAACATCAGCATCTTCGATTGGTGCACCGTGTAATCCGAACAAATTGTCAAATACATTTAAAAGCGTAGAGAATGTTAATCTGAATCCAGAGACTATAAGTTTTTATCTGTCATATCTTCAAGATGCATATCTGATTGAGAAATCAACACGATATGACATCAAAGGGAAAAAATATATTGGTTCGTTATCGAAATATTATTTCACCGATATTGGACTTCGCAATGCTATTCTTAATTTCAGACAGCAGGAAGAATCTCACATCATGGAAAATATCATATACAATGAACTGTGTATAAAAGGTTTTGCCGTAGATGTGGGTATTGTTGAACATCGAACCACAGACAAAGATAATCAGACTATCCGTAAGCAATATGAAGTTGATTTTGTTGCTAATCTCGGCTCACAACGATAATTTTAGAAAAATTGTCATAACAAAAGATGACGTACATCCATGGCATAACGAAGAAGGCATTTTGTTTGTCGGTTTGTTTGACTTTCTATTGAAAGACGAAATTGACTTATAAAATGGGAAATTAAAAATAAGGCTTTGGGTTACGAGCAACTGGCAAAGTCTCACAGTTCATGGCTCACAGTTCAAAGCCTTTTTAAGAATCTTTTTTTTAATTCTTATTATATCCGAATCTTCTCGTGCAGAGTTTAAGTTTGTAAAGATTTTCTCTTTCTACGGCGTAAGCGTCAGTGACATCCAACGAGAAGGTTTCCAAGATAAACCATTGCAGGTTATCCCAAGCATAATCAGGGTTTTGTTTTATGATTTCAACAAGCATATCGTTATTGCCATGTCCTTTGGTTTCGGCATAATCTTTCCAGCGTCCCCAGATACCATCGTTACCGTATGCCGAGCCGATGTAAACCTTGCCGTTACTTTTGTCGGAGATGCCGTAAATGCCGTTCACCGCCTTAAGTTTCCCCCGCCATTCCGCATTGTCGGTATCAACAATATTCTTCAGTTCTTTGAAACTGAGAAGTACGTCATTATACGTTGTAAAAGGAATCATCATACGAATAATACCTTCATCAATCTGAATTATATTCTTGTCGTTCTTAAACCATTGCAGCCATCGTTGTGCCGCCATGCCGCCCCAATCTACGAGAATGCGACCTCCAAACTGCCTGAAGACATCTAACGCTCTCACTTTCACGAAGATCTTGTCTTTATTTTTAAAGTCTTCTCCAAAGACCTGATATACGCCAGCGAAGCGCGAATATTTTCCATCAGCCACAAACACAACAACATAATCAGTCTGCATTAGCAATTTCGCGTTAACTGGTGTATGCTCGCGCACATAATCATCGAACAGATTGTCATTCTGATGGTCGAGGAAAAGGTCGAAGAGATTTTTGTCCTTATGCTGTTTGCCGTCAATGGTTATTGCGATATTTTTCAGCCGCATCAGTTGTACTTTCCCATTGGCCATAGCGCGATCATAACCTCTGTCATATCCGCTAAGAAATTGTTGCAAGGATTTGATGTTATTCATTTTGGTAATATTTATCTACAAAGGTATGTTATTACCATCAAAAGACAAAGTTCTTTTTAGTCCTTTTTAATGTATAATTCATAATGAAGCGATAGTTTGGGCACTGAGCTTGTCGAAGTGGCGATGTTTTTTTTAGAGAGAGTCACTATCTGTTAGTTGCTTATATCGAACTCACGTCAAATCATAGTTTTTTTGATTTCACCTCAACGGGTACCAAGCTATCAGCGTCTCTTACAAAGAAATCCATTTCCAATGATGGATTATCAGGTTTATAATAATACAACTTATATCCTTGTTTTACAAGCATATCTCCGACAATATTTTCATATATTGCTCCTTTGTAAGTCCCAAAATTACGATGTTAGGACAAGTCATTTTCAAAAAATCAATTTATAACAACCTCTTCTGGCACACTCGGTTCAAGAAACATAACATAGTATATCGGCATATAAATGACTTTTCCAACTCTTTGTACATCTCTACTATTGGAAAACAAAATAGCATTCTTAATATTATAATCCTCATTTTGGACAAACTTATCAAGAGCCCTGTGTCTTTTGAAGTCATTACCCGATTTCACTTCGATTGGCAATGCGCTAAGTGTATCATAATCATCTACTATAAAGTCAACTTCGCCTTTTGTCTTGTTATCATAATATCTCAAAACATAGTCATGCGCTATCAGTTCCTGAGCGACAGCTGTCTCATAGACTGCACCAAGATTTATGCTATTATCAGCGACGATAACAGCATTAATATTATATCTATATAAAAGATTGGTAAGCAATCCCACATCATTAAGATATAGTTTTATCAACTTCTTCTGTTCCGACTCCCTCAAAGGAAACTTAGGGTTAGAAACAGCAAGCACTTCCAATGATATTCCAGAACTGATAAGATATTCCAATTCTGCCTCATAATCAGAGTTTCGTTTCCCTTTCTTTTCTTCTATATCTTGATAATGAAGACGTTTCTTTTTATTCTCCATGTTAGATGGTATCATCTCATAAATCCTCCTTATCTTCAATGAGTTGTCAGAATCATATTGTGATGCATCTTCTTTGTACAAACCAAAAATCTCATCATGAACAGCACGGACTGCAACGATATTGCTCGTGTCTATGAAAGTATTGACAGCGTCTGGAAGACCTCCAACTAATAAATATTTCTTAAACAAATCCAGAAACTTTCTATGCAACGATTCATCTATCGATTCCTCTTTACGATACTGCTCACGCATATATGATATAACTTCCGCACCCACACCATTTGCCCATAAAAACTCTTCAAAATCAAGAGGATACATCTTCTTCTTCAAAATTCTTCCTCCAGGTTTGGAAAGTGTCTTATTCATCGTAACTCCCAACAAAGATCCGCTGGCGATATATGTAAATCTATCTTCATCTTTTAAAAATTTCAGCAATGTGAGCAATTCTGGATAAGCCTGAATCTCATCAAGAAAGATAAGTGTATCTTTTTTAGGACCCATCTTATCTCCAGCAATTGCACTCAGTTTCAGATAAAAGTCTTTAGTTGTTGATACATTCTCAAACAATCTTTCACCATTCTTATCCTCCAAGAAATTTATTTCGACATAATTCTTAAAGAATTTATTTCCTTCATACCTGATTATAAACGACTTCCCAATTTGTCTCGCACCATCTAACAGCAATACTTTATTTGAATCAGACTGAAAATAATCCTTAAGGACACTCTGTATTTTTCTTCTAAGCATACACTTATTCCATTTTAAAAACTATGCAAATATACACTTATTCTACTTTAAAAGCAAATTAAAATTACACTTATTCCAACTTTATAATTCATAATGCATAATTCATAATGAAGCGATAGTTTGGGCACTGAGCTTGTCGAAGTGGCGATGTTTTTTAGAGAGAGTCAAGGCAATAATATTTCTATTCAGAATTTATTGTAATTTTACAGTAAATTCGGAATAGAAATTTGTTTTATTCCGAATTTATTGTAATTTTGCAGTAAAATCAGAATAAAATGGAAAAATATATTAAAAGAGATAGGTATCTGCAAAAACTTATCGACAGAATGGATAATGGCGAGGTTAAAGTAATTACAGGTCCTCGACGTTGTGGTAAGTCATGGTTGCTCAGTAAGATATTCAGAGATTATCTATTATCTATCGGCATTGACGAGGAAAATATCATCATTGTTTCTTTGGACTTGGACGATGAGGAGGATTTTGGAGATCTGACAGACCTCCAGATGTTGAAATCTCACATATACAGCAGAATAAAAAACGAAGACGAGAATTATTATGTCATATTGGATGAGATTCAAGAAGTTGAAGGTTTTGAGAAACTTGTGAACGGATTGAATGCCAAAGAAAACATCGATGTTTATATAACGGGAAGTAACTCGCATTTCCTGTCTTCTGACATCCGTACTATCTTTAGAGGGAGAAGTGATGAAATCAGAGTCTATCCTTTTTCATTCAAAGAATTTTGTGATAGTCGCACAGAAGAAGTAAGTGTTTTATGGAAAGAGTACTACACTTACGGAGGTATGCCTGGTTTGCTGAAACAAAAGACTCCAGAACAGAAAGTGGCTTATCTTCAACGACTTTGGAACAAGACTTATCTTGCCGATGTAGTTGAAAGAAATAAGGTAAAAAACAGAGAGGCTCTATCTTCTTTGGCTGACGCCTTGTGTTCCTCAATAGGTTCGCTGACAAATCCTGCTCGTATAAGCAATGTTTTGAAGAGTGTTCAACAGACCAAGATAGATCCTGCAACAGTTGAAAAATATATATCATATCTTGAAGATTCTTTCCTGTTTGAAGGCTCCAAACGTTTTAACATAAAAGGCAACAAATATTTTGACAGTATAAAGAAATATTATGTCGTGGATGTCGGGTTGAGAGGTGCGAAGTTGAATTTCCGCCAGCAGGAACCAACTCATATTATGGAGAATGTAATATATAACGAGTTGAGGATGTTGGGCTATGTTGTTGATATAGGTCTCGTTGAGTCGAGGGAAATGGTTGACGGGAAACTGACTTATAAGCAATATGAAGTTGATTTCATTGCCACCAATGGTGTAGATAAATATTATATTCAGTCGGCATACGAACTTGGAAATGAGGAAAAACGTCAGCAGGAATTGCGTTCTTTGCTAAAGATAGATGATAGTTTCAAGAAGATTGTCATCGTTGGAAATGACATCGCTCCCTACACCGACGACAAAGGAATACGATATATGGGATTGTTCCAATTCCTTTTAGAAGAAAAGATTTAAAAACGACTACCTCTTCTCCACCACCTGCAAGCCACCGTTTTTTCCAACGACGAACATGGCGTAGGTCTCGCCGTCTCTCGTCAAATCGTCTAAGTAAAGAGGCTGACCTTCAATAAAGAAAGCTGTAACAAAAGTATCGTTCTTCTGAACCTTACTGTTTTTAGATTCGAGGACTTTAAAGACATTATCACCAAGATATTCCACCAAACATTCTCTATCAGGAAACCAAGTGAAATATAACTTATCGCCTGCTTTTAAGTTTTTAGTATAAATGCATTTCTGCATAATCTCCTCAGATTGTTCGTTAGGATCGATGACATTTTCTTTCACAAAATCGTCCCAGTCATTATATCCGACAAACCTCGCTAAGATAGAAAGCGTATGGAAACGAGTCGTATCGTAACCTTCAATATATCCCCAAATACGTTTGAGGGTAGTCTCTGAAATCGTCTCGCCACATCTCTCGAAAATAACACCTGAAAGATACACGAAATCCGCTGGTGTCTTGATTTTACGAGGAATTGAATCTTCAACCAATTGCTTTAACTTGATAATTTCAGGACTTGTACTCATATCTGTATTTATTTGTTTTTGCAAATATAAACGCTTTTTTCCGAACTAATTTAGTTCTAATTAGTCCTTATTGGTTTTTTTTGTAAGTCTCTGAGTCCCCGAGCCACCAAGTCGCCAAGTCAAAAAAAAATAGACAAACTCAGAGACTCAGAGACTCGGTGACTTAAAAATCTTATCTTTGCAAAAAAAGATTCTACATGGACAATAACGACATTTCGAGTTCAGGCTTCGTACTTCAGGAAAATAATTCTGAAATGATTTCTTCTTTTCATAGCATAAAAGAGATTGAGACTAAAGGATATAGCTGTCTTTATACCGCAACTAAGTTTGGCAAGAAAGTTATTTTAAAAGGTCTTAAACCGGAATTTAAAAAAGAAAGATTTTACCAGGATTTACTTAAAAAAGAATTTGAAATATCTTATTTTTTAGATCACCCCAACATCGTAAAGATCATCGACTTCCAGAATATTCTAAACATTGGAGATTGCATCGTGATGGAATATGTGGAAGGCGTGACGTTGAGGGAGTTTGTTGAAGGTCGCAAGGTCTCAAGGTCTCAAGGTCATAAGGTGAAAGATGTATATGAAAAGATTTTCAATGAGTTACTTGACGCAATGGAGTATTTTCACTCTAAACAAATCATTCATCGTGACTTGAAGCCAAGCAATATTCTTATCACAAACAACGGCGACAATGTAAAAATCATCGACTTCGGACTTTCAGATGCCGACGATTACGTCATTCTAAAACAAGCCGCCGGCACTCGTAAGTACGCCGCTCCAGAACAACTAATTCCCAATAACACAATAGATTGCAGAGCCGATATTTACTCATTGGGAATAATATTAAAAAACAACTTCCCAAAGTCTTACCATAAAATTGCCGAGAAATGCGCTCAGCATGATAAAGAGAAACGCTTCGCTTCCGTCGAGGAAATAAGAAAGCATCTCAAGAAAAAGAAAATCACTAAGATAACAGCAGCTGTTTCTTTAATCATACTTCTACTTTTCACTTTATCGTTTGCCGTTACAAAACATTACATTTCAAGTGGCACTTATAGTTTGAACGAGAAAAAAATATTAACAGAATCCACTCAATATATTGATTCACAAATAGAAATTATTAAGAATAAAATTAAAGAAGGTCCGACTTCAAGTCTCGACAAATACAATGAAGTTGTTAAGATTTATTATGAACTCACGACTTTAGATCATAAGAAATGGCTCGACAATATTCTGAACGACATTCCTTTTTACAACGATTTCATGACACATTGGAACACATATTTCGGCGAAAATCATAAAGACGTCATCATGTCATATATATACTGGAATCAAGAATCTTTTCAGTTGATTATCGATAATCTAAAACCAGGAGAGAATATAGTCGCCGATGAAGAAATTCCTGTAATGTTTAGGATAATTAACAATTGACAATGTACAATTTACAATTAAAAATGAAAAAACATATTATTCTTTGCATAATAACACTATTTCTACTATCAACGACTTTATTTGGTCAACAGTCAACGGACAACAGACAACAGACCTTGTCCACAGAAACTCTCAGATTTTCAAAAACAAAAGTCGCTTGTATTGGCAACAGTGTCACTTACGGTTACGGACATGATAATCCGGCGGAGACATCTTATCCTTCTCAGTTGGCAAAAATGTTGGGCGACGATTATGAAGTAGGCAACTTCGGAAAGTCGGGAGCGACGCTTTTAAGGAAAGGTCATCGTCCATATAACGAACAAGAAGAATATCAGAAAGCCTTGGAATTCGTTCCTGACATCGCCATCATACATTTAGGTCTCAACGACACTGACCCTCGCAACTGGAAATATTACAAAAGAGAATTCATTTCCGACTATGTTGCTCTTATTGAAGCATTTGAGGAAGTCAATCCTGATATCGAGATCTATATCTGCAGAATGACACCGATTTTCCATTGGCATCATCGTTTTAAAAAAGGAACACGCGATTGGTATTGGGAGATTCAGGAGACGATAGAAAACATCGCATATAATATCGCCGAAGTAAAACTCATTGATTTACAAGAGACTTTATATCATCGTCCCGACTTAATGCCTGACGCCTTACATCCAAATCCAGAAGGTGCAAAACTAATTGCCGAACGAGTTTATTCCGCCATCACCGGCGACTTCGGAGGTTTGTCGCTTCCAAACATTTACAGCGACAATATGGTAATTCAACGCGACAAGCCATTTGTTGTAAAAGGATTAGCCAACGCAGGAGATGAAATTTCTGTCAGTCTCGACAAACAAAAAATTAAAACAGAAGCAGGCGACGACGGCAGATGGGAAGTCACATTCGATGCACTTAAAGTCGATGGAAAGAAACATAAACTTACAATTAAAGACAAGGATAAAACATTAAGTTTCAATAATATCGTTGTTGGGGAGGTTGTGCTTTGTTCAGGGAATAAAATGGCAAAAGACGAAAGTCAAAAGACAAAAGATTTTGACCATAATACTAATAATGACATTCGTTTGTGTTATATGGATTCTGATATTTCTTCGTGGGTTGAAGTTGAAGACATACGTCAGCATATCTCTACTTTCGACTCTTTACAAATGCCCGTAGGATTGATTTACATGGTTGTAGAAGATGCGCCAATTGAATCGTTCATCGACAGGAAGACATTAGAATGGCATCCTATATTAATTAATGTATTATATGAATGGAGGAATACCGATAATGTTAAAGAACATTTAGATTCTAAGGAGCCGTCATATAACTACGACAGACTCATCGCTCCACTTAGTTCACTTCCAATAAATTCGGTAATTTGGTTTGAAGACGATTCTGATATTGACAGCGATTTAGATTCTATCAAGAAATCAGCGTTGATAGAAAGTTGGAGGAAAGTGTTTGGAGAATTTAGTTTTATTCTGGATTAAGGTCATGTATTTTTTTCTTTAGTTCGCTGTCAAGAAAGGCGTAAACATATCTTGGACTTTGATAATAGAAATGAGTTGCTTCGTTTTGTAACTTCTGATATGTGTTGGAATTTAGAACCAATGATAGTGCTTGCTCCATAGTTAGGCTTGGGTCGTCATCCATTAGAAGCGTAGTGAGATTTTTGGTCATGTCCAATTTCATTTGTTCAAACTCAGTCATATTCGTTTTAAAAGTTTAATTGCTTGTTCTGTTCCAAAAAAATATTGAATTGTAATTCCTTTCATGTTTTGCAGATTTCGCACTAAAGTGGGTAAATCTATGCTTTGAGTTTCATATTTCCATAATTGCACTCCTACTCTGTCGTTAGCTATCGGACCAATAACTATGTCATAATCGTGCGCTGATTGTAAGTTTTCATTTCTACGGTTTAGAAGAATGAATTTCGCCCAATCCTCCGAATATTCGTTATAACGTTTAATATTGAGTTGCTCTATCAGTTGTTCATCTACTTCGTATTTTAGCACGACAGGTTCGCCATCTTCTAATTGTTCTACCTTTGTCTTTGCCATTGCTAATGCTTGGTTATAGTCAGCAGAAAGATAGAATCCCCGCCCAAAATCTTTGTTTGGCTTAGATTTGCTCAAGTCGATAACATCGAATGCCTTATTTGTTCCGTGGTATAAAATCATCACAAGTTCCCTCCTTTTCGACGGCAGTATTCACTAATATCGTTAATCATTGATTGGAATGATTGGGTATGTACATAATCATAATGACGATCGACAAATTCAATGCCTTTATAGCATTTTAGATAATCAAACGCTTGCTTAAGCGTTAATCCAAACTTTCGTCCAAATTCTAAAACGAAAATCAGTGTCCATTCTATTTTTTCAGCATTACTGTACATTTTTTTTGCATGATTGGTTTTGCAAAGTTACTAAAATAATAAAAATTATGCAATGCTTTTATTTCTTCAGATATCTTGAAATTATTGTGGTATGATGATTCTCTACTTAGAATGCTTTGTCAATTCTTTTGATACCAATCTCGCCCGTAAATCGTGATGACTTACAGGCGAGATATTTACTAAGTTATAAACTAACATTATTTTATATAATCTCGAAGAGCTTCGATATAATTTTCCATCGCCGTGATGCCTGTCTCAGTGATACGGCATATCGTCCTCGGCTTTTTATTCTCGAACAATTTCTCTATCTCGATATATTTAGCTTCCGACAGTTTCTCCAACTGAACGCTAAGATTACCAGAAGAAGCTTCCGTTTCTGTTTTAATATACACAAAATCAGCCTCTTCGACATTAAGCAAAATCGACATTATAGCCAATCGCAATTCAGAATGCAGCAGCGGATCTAATTTCTTAAACATAACTATTCCTTTCTCGACTGCAAATTTAAGATAATTCCAGGTATCAGCAAGGTGATGAGAGACGCTATGCTAATCAATAAAGTCGTGTCGGCACCATCAAGGAAACCAAATGCGATTGGAGAACCTAAACCATTGATTATTCCAGCTATTACAATCCATAAGTTCTTCACTAAAAGTCCTGTTATCATAGCTGAAAATCCTAACAAGATTCCTATTATAGGAACTAAAAAAACAGATGATAAATAAATATTTAAGTTAAAATTCTCGCTAAAGATAAAACAAGACACCGCACTCAAACCGATAGCGAAGATGCCGTACGAAATCCACACATAACCAATAATTTCGCCAAGGAAATTCTTGGTCTTGACTTTCTTCTCTTTTTTCTTGTCGATAATAGAAAATACTATCCAAATGATTATAGTACTGAACCACAGGAAATTCCATGCAGGATTATCTGTCGATTTCCATACAAACCAAACAACAAGAGAGAGTAATAAGATAGACATTCCCCATATTATTAATGGAGTTCCAGCGTTCTTTTCAAATTCGCGTCTGCTTCTGCGCACAGCCTCGCTTATTATTTGCAGACTCTTTTCAGGATTTAATTCATTTGATTCCATTTTAAATTCGTTTAATTAGTTTTACAATATTTACTCTGATTCCTTTCAATCAGCAATCCGGATTTGCCGATGAAAAGAATTGTCTCGCGAAGACTTTGCAAATATAAACAAGTTTATAATATAAACCAAATTAATTTTCAATTATTTGTAAAAAAATCTCGTTTCAACTAATCATCAAGCAAAAAATACAATAATTTCGGAATATAATCCAAAATTATTGCCATTTTTTTGGAATATAATCCCAAATTATAGAAATCAAAACTAACACTTTTAATATGTCGGTACATTATTTTTCTACGAGTACCCAGTGCGTTAGGGATTGGAGCGGCATCCTTTTGGAGCTTAGCGGAAAAAGATATAGCGGAAAGCCCGACGGCGATAGCCGGAACGCCCAGAAAAAGTCAACAGACAACAGACAACGGTCAACAGACTTTGTCCACGATAAATTAGGGGCGTATCGCTTGCGCCTTTGAAATTGAAAGTTGAAAATATGTGGAATTATAATTGCGATGGCTTTGAGTGATGAGCTGTGAGCTAAGACTGAGTCAACAAACCAGATGCCACATCTTATGACCTAAGAAATCCTTTTCTTCAACTCTCTCAAAACCAAGGGATTTATAAAGTCGCTCCGCTTTAGGATTTTCGAAATCAACCAAAAGTCCTAAAGGCTTGTTGTACTTTTCGGAAGCAATTTCTTTCAAAGCAAGGATCAGCTTCGCTCCTACCCCACAACCTCTATATTCCGGTAAAACTCCGAGACTATCAAGATAATACTCAGAAGCGTCAGTCTCATCTTCAGTAATTTTCAGTTCTTCATCTCTATATTTAGAAATCACTTTCAGAGTTGCTTCACGAAGTATTTGCAAGTCGGCACCATTGTAAGCGACGGCAGCGCCAGCCTTTACACCATCAACCTCAGCTATAAGAGCGTTATTATAACTATATTGCGAGGTTTCCATGGAAGCCAACTCCTTTAAAACCTGATGATAATTCTCACCACAATAATAAGTTGCGATGTCATCGCCAATTGCCATCGCCACGACTTCCGCTATCAGAGAAACGTCGTCTTTGGTAGCTTTTCTAATTTTAATGTCTTTCATGAAAAAACTATAAGGTATCTACATCAATATAAAAAACCGAATGCCCACAAAGGTATCTTACGAAAAATAGCATTGTCAATATCATCTGCAGCAACATATCCATATTCCTCATTCTGAATTTGTTTTAATCCTTTATCAGAACCTCCGACCTCTATAACAATCTCTTTGTCTATCCTAAAATCACCAGTTTTAAGACCACCGTACTCAACAATATGCCCTGCAGCACATAACTGGTTACAGAAAAAAGTTTCTCTAACAGTTCCTATTTCAGGATTAGAATCTGAAAGCGTGTAAAGAATGTTACTATTGTCCAGAAGTATTTTGTCAGGTTTTTGCAGGTCTGTTATAGTATCTATCTTAGTAAATAATCTCCTTATTAGTGCTGCTTCCTCTAAATTTTTAAGATATTTCAACGTTGTTGGTCTCTGGATACCAATAGTTCTAGATAATTTCGAAATATCAACTTCATAAGGAACCATCTTCGATAAAACCTGTAGTAAAGCTTTAATTCTCCTGCTATTACCGACTTCAAGACCTCGAAACATAGTCAATTCATTATCGACAATATAATTAATCACATTCTCAATTACATTATGATACATTTTCTTGTTTTCGAAATAGAAAGGATAGTAACCTTCTTTCAAATACAAATGAAAATATTCCAAAGGGTGAAAATGACGTTTAACTTCCTGACAAAAAAGGTTGGGGGAATTTAATAGTGAAGATAGTTCTATTGGTTCTATGTTGACACCCGTCATCATGCACATAAATTCTCTAAACGATAATCCAGACATCTGGTATTCAGTCAAACGTCTAGATAAATCGGAATGTCCATCATTAATCTGTAACAAGGATGAACCACTTATGACAATATGCAACTCGCGATGTAAATCATATATTTCCTTTATCTCCCTACTCCAATTTTCATATTTATGAATTTCATCAATAAATAAATAACGTCCCCCGATTTTGCAAAACTTATCTGCCGTATCCACAAGCGTGTGCGTTGTAAAATAGTTAGTATCGGCAGAACAATACAAAACATGCCTATCATCGGCAGAGAAATTCAACTTAATATACTGAAGCATCAAAGTCGATTTTCCGACACCTTTAGGGCCTTTAATAGCAATCAAACGAAGCGACCAATCAATTTCATCAATAACACCTCTCACAAATTTAGTAGGTATTTCCGCTAAATATTGATCATGACGTTCAAACAATTTTTCCATATCACACCATTATAAAGTTAGTGCAAATATAAATGTTTTTTACAAAATACAAATAGAGACAATAAATGTTTTTTACAAAATACAACAAAAATCATTCAACAACTTCAACATAAAAACTTACCGGACGAAAACCATCGTTACAAGACAGCATCGCCGAATGAGGATTTTTCATCCAGCCATCGAAGAAATTGCCGCCACCTTCAGCAAGTTCTTTAACAAAAGGAAACAATGTCTCCCATGCGCTATCGCACATTCCTTCAGGTTTCTGAGCATCTTCCACGATAAAAGTCTGTCCGAGATGCAAGTCGCAGGCATGCTCTATCGGGTTTTCATATTGCGCCATAAGGTCGTCATAACGAGCCATGCGCATCACAGTGATTTTCAGAGTTTTCATAAACAAGGAATTTTATCTATTATCAACAAACAAAGTTATAAAGTTTCAAAGATAATAATTTTTATATTATCCACTGCATTCAACACTAAAAATCTCATATTATCCGCAGAACATCATTTTGAAATGATTTCGAATCTATCTTTATTAATCTTCTTGATGTAATAAGTTTCGTTAAGATCAAGGTGATAATTGTTATCTTCATTATATGGCAAAACGAAATAACTCCAATCAGAAGTGACCAATACTCCATCATTAGTTTCAACCACGCCAAAGTCACCCGACAATCGCATTGATTTATAAATATTACCCAAGTTATCATACGGAATCACTCTTTCATTCGGATTATACGTAAAATTGACACCATTATTTTTTATATATAAAGATGGTGACGCATCAAACTTCCTTCTCATTATATTTGCATCTTGCTTCAAAGACGTCAACCTTTCATACTCATTATTAATAAAAACTTCTATATTATAACATTCAACTAAATTTGATATGAATGCATCTTTATCAATGTCAGTATTTATATCAACAATGTTTAACAAAATATCATTCATCGTAATCCCTGACATAACATCATTTTTCCAGTTTGACGAAATCTCATCTAAGATAAAACCGTACGCAGGACCTGTAACATACGCAAACGAGTGAGTATAAGTATCATATCCCAAAGCATTCTCAATTTTATTCAAAAGAATCGCTTTCATTAAAATATAATTCTTATCGTCATTCGCCAGAACCTTAAGAGCCGTATACTCTGCCAATCCTTCATGACATTCATATTCATCTTCATTATTATTAGGATATTTTTCTTGTCTTATCATCCTTATTGTCAGAGCATTGACAAGATCATTATTATCACCATCATTCATCAAAGCATGATTTAAGGCAATCATTTCCATTTTCAATAAAATCGCAGCCTCTACATTCTCTAGATGCGTGTTATTAGACATAACAGATAACACTCCAATCTCATTTTGTACTCTATGCCAACTCTCATGAACAAGAAGAAGGTTTCTTTCAATATCATTATCGAAATCCATTCTACTAACACAAGTCCACAATTCATCGGAGAAAGTCAATGCTGTGTTTGCAATATTATATTCGTCAGGCAAAAAACCGAGATAAACATTTCCATTCTTTTTTAGCAATCCATTCTTATCCTGTCGGTTGGCGACAATCATTCTACTCTCTGGATCAACGAACATTGTCGGACCATACATATTAATTCCCCATAACATCGCTGAATCATGTTTCAATATTGACTCTAATTCTTTAAAATATCGTTCAGCATTCATAAACTGTTTATCAGATTGCGAATAAAATTGACAACTCATTGATCCTGACAACAAAAACATCATAAAAAACATACAAAAGCATAGTCTATTCATAGGTATAATTATTTATTGGTTAATTATGCAAAATTACATTGGCAAGTCTTTTTGACAAAAAATAATCATAACTATAAAATTGATAATTATTACTAAATTGTTATTGAATCCAACATTTAATATTTCAATTGCAAAAAAACTTACCTTTGCATTATGGAAAAACGAATCAGAACACTTCATTGGCTGACAATCATTACGATAATAGCTTTCTGCGCCATACAATGTTATTGGCTTTACAACCGTTCTGTTATTGCCGTTGAGGATCACAAAGAAGAATTGTACAAAACCGTCCTTGATGTGATGGACGAAGAGCTAAAACTCAGAAAAGAAATCCAACGTAGCGACATCGGCATCCGCACCAACACTAACATATATTCATCACAACATAAAAGTAATAGCACATTAAGAATCATGTTCGACATCTTTGTTGTTGAAAAGGTCAAATTTGATCTTGTCAACACAGACAATTCAGAACTAAAAGATATTATCAACATCTACAAAGACTCTCTTCCATCGGGCATAACACACTATAGTTTCGAAACCGAAGGCAAAGCCTCAAGTCCCAACGAATATGACGCATTAGGACGTTTCATCACTGACCTACAAGCACCTTTTCATAAGATGAGACTCGACTCACTCTTGAAACTGCACAACATCATTGCCGAAGACATCAACACTAAAAAGGTTGATTCAATGGTCTGGCATTCTTCAAAAAGCAATCACGCTTCCTTATTAAAACCGAAAATCACCATAACATATCCATACGACATATTCGATGGCGAGACTGTAGAAATAGTATTACCGATAAAACTCAACCCTGTAATTTCCAAAGTAGCAGGAGTATTTTCATTAACTTTTGTGTTATCAATATTGCTTACCGTTTGTCTCATTCTACAAATTACCACAATCAGAAGACAGCGTAACTTAGAGAATGTTCGTAGGGATTATATTCTCACAATGATACACGAACTAAAACGACCTATCTCCACTCTAAAAATGTGTGTCTCATTCATGCGCAACGACAAGTTTATAAACGATAAGGAAAGCAGATATGCCATAATAGCAGATTCATGCAATGAACTCGACAAGCTCACTTCATATTTTTCCAAACTACGTGACATGAGCATCAACGATTCTACAGATATCCCTATTTCATTATCTACATTCGAACTAAAACAAATTTTTGAAGAGTGCGTAAAAAAACTCTCAATCCCTTCTAACAAAACCGCTGGAATACATATTATTTCAAATGATAGAATAGATATAACCGCCGACAAGATTCACATCTCTAACATCATAAACAATCTTCTGGAAAACTCGATAAAATATTCAAAAGAAAATGTGAACATAGAGATAGATTATCACAAAGAACCAGACTGCATTGTCATCTCCATAAAGGACAACGGATTAGGGATTCCGAAATCAGACATAAAATTTATTTTCGATAAATTCTATCGGGGAAAGTCATCGCAAAACAATGAGATTCCGGGAATGGGATTAGGATTAGCATACGTAAAACATCTGACTCTCGCTCATCGAGGCAGTATAGAAGTAAAAAGTGAAGAAGGAATCGGCACAACTTTCATAATCAAATTACCGCAAGATGAATAACATAAGAATATTGTTAGTCGATGACGATCTAAAAAACTCCATGCTTCTAAAACGTTTTTTAGATGTTGAAGGTTATGATGTTACATACGCCAACAATGGAGTTATAGGTTGGGAGTTATTCGACGCCAGAGTTTTCGACTTGATCTTATTAGACATAAATATGCCCGAGATGAACGGATTTGAGCTGGCACATAAAATACGTGAGACAAACAGCAATGTATTGATTTTCTTCCTAACAGACCGCACTGAAAAAAACGACAGACTTAAGGGTTTCAGTCTAAAAGGTAACGATTACATTCCAAAGCCATTCTATCCTGAAGAACTAATCGCAAAAATAAAAGAACGTTTCGAATACAAAGAAAAGGAAACACAGCGACAATTCCTTATCGGAAAAACATTATTCGACAGCAATTTATCCATTGTAACATACAACGGGATCTCACAATCACTTACAGCACGACAGACAGAAATTCTTCTTTTGTTAGTTCAAAATATGGGGGCAATGGTTGAACGTGAAATAATATTGAAAAAGATCTGGGGGCATAACAGCAACGCGAACTCATTATCACTCAATGTCCAAATCTCGTATCTCAGAAAGAAACTTGAGAAAGACCAAAGTATTTCCATCGTATCATTAAAAAAGAAAGGAGTCTATTTATATGTACATCCATCAATTTAGATAGCACCAGATATATCTAAAAACATTAAGAAGACTGCTTAATCATCTGGACATCCGCCATGGTTGCGACCGAGCCTGACTGCATCGCAAACCAATATACTGATAAGTTTCTCAACCCTATGGAAATGTAGGACAAATACAGAAGAAGCTGGTTCAAAACGACTTTGCCAATATTATTCCAATTTCATCATGTACAAATGGACGGAGGTCATGCCGTCAAGTTTTTGCACCATCTCCAGAAAGAGATTGATAGTTTATCGATTGACGGTGCGGTGATTTCTTTTAAATAAGCCGCAAAGAAATACCGAAAAGGTTATTACTTCTTTATCGTGAAAGTACACTTTGAGTAATTACTGCAACCTAAAAAAATTCCGTATTTACCTTTTCTTTCTACTAATAATTGATATTCATCAGAAAGTAAATGCAGCCTAAAAGATACTCTTCTTTCACCTTTTCTACCGATAATTTTAGCACGATTGAAACGATATAAAACCGCGATAAGAAAAATGAAAATTATCAGTATCGAAGCGATAAGATTCATTATCACCGGATTTTAAATGTTTTAACTCCAATCAAACAACCTCTATATCCAGCAAATTCTCCTTCTAATACAGCTACGCCATCGTCTGTCTCAATAAGATGAAAACCAGCCTGTTTCATCTTTAAGACATACTCACTCAAAGTACCATCAATAGGGACTCCTTTAAATTTAAGATGCTCTGTTGTTTGGGCAAATGACGATAATGCAATGATTATCATAAACATCAAAAATAAAAATGATTTTTTCATAGCGTTTCCGTTTTACCTACAAATATATAAAATCATCTTGTACAAAAATCGTCCTTCCTCAAATTTTCAGAGAAAGGACGATGGTAAAAAAATAAATATTTTAATAGAGTTTACCTCTTATCCATAATACCATACCGTTCCCACTTCTCTTGCGGAAAATTCATCTTAATAATCTTGCGATAGTTCATAGCAAGATCCTTAACTTCAGATAGTTTCTCGTTTG
>SUWS01000054.1 GCA_015061365.1 Lentimicrobiaceae bacterium
GTGGCTAACATAAATTCCCCTCAACATGTGCCAATCCTTAATACAAAACGAAATTGGGTTTATATAGAAGCAATTGTTGAGGACGGCAATGAAATAGAAGGTTGGCTCGCACCTTTTAACCAGTGTGGTAATCCATATAGCACTTGTCCATAATATCAAATTGAAATAAAACCTAAACAATGACCGCTATGTTTGAATACTCCCAATCCTACAACCGTTATTCCTACTGCTTCAACAACCCGTTGAAATATATCGACCCGAGTGGATATGTGGTGAGAGGAAGAAATGATGTTCTTAATCCGTATTTCTTGTATTATGACTTTAGTAGTTTTAGCAGTGATGGAAGTTCTTTCAATACCGATTTGTCGGCTGGAAAACAACTGCCTGTAGATGATTGGTTTGAAGATTCTGACGGAAATATCCAATGGACTGACTGCAAAAGTCAAGCGGAAATGGATATGGCTGGAATTGATGGGAAATATCTTGGAGAAATTGTAGTTTTGTTCCAAGGTTCAACAATTGAGAGTCTTGGTAAAAATAATTAGAAGAGAAATTTATACAGAACCTAAATGTATCATGAAATGAAAAATATTTTTGTAATATTGAGTTTGTTTGTATCATGTTTGAGCGTGTCGTACGCCCAAAACAACAACTATTGTTTTGTCTATAACATGAATGAATATATTCCATTATATCAAAATTCAGATGACAGTACCGCATCTTCATCTTTGTATCAGGACACCTTAAAGGAAAATTATTATTCTCTTCAGATAATTGATTGTAAAAAAGATAGATTCAAAGTACGTATTATTGATGAAAACAACATAAATACAACTGGTTGGATTGATAAAGAATATTGTTTTGTTTGGTGCTGGCTGATGTCATCAAATAGCATATACTTATTTCCAGAACCTAATATGGTAAATTCATACACCGAAATATCTGAAGATGATATGTCGAGTAATCGTGGTGGTTATGTCGCCAATATTATAGAATTTGATAATAAATCAAATTGGATAAAAATATCATTAACGACAAAAACATCTGTATATACCGGTTGGACTCTGAATTATTGTAATAATATTTATGGATCATGTGAGGGATGGAAATCAACACCTCCATCACAAATATACTAAAAATACCGTTATATTATTCATTTTTAGCCAATTATTTTATATCGAACTTACGTTAAAATAAATCTTCAATCATGGAAATAATGCGGTTCTGCCCACGATTAAGGATAAAAAGTTAATAAATAGAACCCGCCATAAATAATATGAGACGAAAAATAATCCTTTTATTTATATTGTTATCAGTGTTTATATCAACACTAATGTTTATATATGTCAAAGAAAATGATATATTCTATTTTATGAAATGGACACCAGAAATGATTTTCGGCAAAAAGTCGGTGAAAATTGAGAAGAAAAACTATGTAGATATGATTGGTTATACATTTGATGGTTCTTGTTTGGATTATTTTGAATATTATATATCTTGTTTTGTTCCAGATACAACCTTTTATACGTATCCTGATTATGAGAAAATGTTTGATTTGAAAGGCATCTCAAAGTTTAATTATTCGCAATGGAATCCTACGCCGATTGAAAAAGAGAATCAACATTACGGCATGGTTCAGTCTCTCACACACATAGGTAATTTAATGAACAACAAGAAGACTGCAAAGTTTGTTGATGATGATTTAATTAATAATAAGGGAAGTTATTATAGTGTAATGCATCATAATAAAATGGGTATTGTAATTTTTATATATAATCAGTCAAAATCAATGCTATACATAATATATAGTAGAGACTGAATTCAACCAACAATTGGATGGTTTAAATAGTTTTATGTTACAAATAAGAAGAGATTAAAATGAAAAAAACAATAATGATTTTAGTATTATGTATGTATCATTATTTTTGTTCTGCGCAAAATATAAATATACAAACAATATCAGAGAATGAATATCATTCATTAAGAAATAAATATGTTGCTTTGGCGTTGGACACATTGTTGTTTGTAAAAGAAGAAAGCGATTATATTTCTCTTCCTTTGGATAATGATGGAAGTTTAGAATTTAGAAATAACTCATCAGAAAATTATATTGACGAATATATAAAATTCAAGTACTTAGGTTTTCTTGATCATTTTAATGTGTATGTGTTAAAAGTTATACGTTTCTCAAATGAAGAGACATGGTTCGTAGACAAATCTAATGGTGACATTGTAAAAACATTGCCATATTATTGTGCTTCCAATCAGTACATAATTTCTTATGACTTACCGGATAGTGACAGATATAATGGAATGGAAATCTTTTGTTGGACAGAGGATGGTCTGCAGAAAACAGATTCTTTAAAACCTGATTGGTTTGTCAAGAACATATTTTGTCTCTGTGAAAATATTTTTGTTGTTGAAGCGCTTACTTTTAATTCGGAAGATTTATTTTTTAAAATTATTCTACAATGATTAAAGGGAACTTCTATAAATTCCCCGTTTGAAAAATTTTTGACAATTATAGTAAAACCTTTTGCATGCTTTATGTTTTTTATCGGAATCTTTTCATCTTTCTTTCAATCACATAGCTCGCTATGCTCTTTCAAGAAATACAAAAATCTTCTCAATAAAAATTCATAAATCATTTGCAAAGCAATTTATAGAAATTCCCTAAAAAATCAGAATATATACACGAACACCACTACGACTTCGGTCTTATTAACATGAACGGAAGAATGTACGACCCTCTTGTTGGCAGGATGCTTTCGCCAGATATTGTGATACAAAACCCAGAATACTCCCAATCCTACAACCGCTATTCCTACTGCTTCAACAACCCGTTGAGATTTACCGACCCGAGCGGATATGTGGTGAGAGGTGATACTATAAGTTAAAATATGCTTGATTTAAAAACCGCAGAGAATCAATGTTCCCTGCGGTTTTTATATTGACATAAAGTTTCTTAGTCAGAATTATATTATTTTATCACAAGTTTCTTGGTTACAACCTGTCCGCCAATAACGTTAACAAAATACATTCCAGGTGACAAGTCTGAAATATCTATTGTTGTTGTTTCACTGAACACAAAGTTACGCACTTCTTGTCCGTGAACGTTCAAAATGTGAACACAAACCTTGCCCTTGTCATAATTTGTCGTTAATCTCAAAACATCGTTAGCCGGATTTGGGAACAAGCCGATTTCAAAAGGATCCTTATGATCGATGATTGTAGGAACATCTGTTATTACATCGACGTTGTTACTGTAACTAACAACCTTACCTGATACTCTCAAAACAGGATTGTCGGCTGCCAAACAATTAGGACATTGATTTTGTCCATTGACACAGTCAGGATAGTTAGGATGACATTCGTCAATATAAGTAGGATCAAATTCATAGAAAATCTTAGCGTTTCCGGAAGAAAGATAATTGTCTAAGCTATAATCCCAAACCATTCCCAAAGAACCTGGGCACCAACCAGAACGGTCGTAAGTCCATGTTCCGGCTTGAGGTTGACAACCAGCAGGGTTAGGATTACAAGTTCTCCACAAATGCTGGTCATAAACTTTATTGTTGTTGATATTGATATTATGTGTTGCTTCATAGAACTCAGCGGCGTTGCCTGTGTTGTAAGCTCCGTTTGTACCGCTACTCCAGTTATGACCTGTAGTGATAATCTTAAGGTTAGCCTTTTCGGTATAAGGAGCGAAGTGATAATTGACTTCCGGAACAGGCTGTTGGTTTGCGTAATCGCCGAAGTCATAGATGCCGAACCACAATTCATTCATATCGACATATTTATATTCAGGAGTACCTTTGGTATAATCGAAGATAACTACAGGATTATAACCGCTGCCGTCCCATGTCTGGAAATAGACTTCAAATTCCACGAGACCTTGAAGCACTGTCGTGTAGTCAGTTACATCTAATTGATCTTCACATTCAACGCCGAAAGGTGTCACATAACGATAAAGTTCAACCCATTCGCCACGATAATTCTTGACACGGCAATAACCTACTCTGTCGTAAGGGTCGCAACCTGATATACAGTTATGGTCGTATTGCATCATGATTTCGTTGAAAGCACCGACATGAGATGGGAAAACATATTCTGAAGTGACTGTTTGCTGTGAAGGCGTAATCTGAAGTTCACCATTCATTGCTGTCACACTGATATTATCGAAATTGTTAGTAACTTCAAAAGAATTTGAGACGCTTGTTGTCTTGCCACCTGATTGAACTATAGTTGCAGTCATATTATACGTTCCGTATTCTGTAGGTTGCCATGAAGCGTACCAATAACCATTCGATGGATCATCAGGATAAGATGTCATCAATTCGATAGTTTCTCCATCAACGTCACAAGTGACGGATTCGAATTTGATAGCGTCGCCATGTTCAATATATGCACTGAGGACTAACATGATAGGAGAATTGAGGTCAGAAACGTAAACCATTGTTCCATCGTAAGGACGGCGTATAGTAATTTCAGGAGTATAAGCATCAGGATCGACGACTTCGAAAGTACGTGTCACTGAAGGAGCTGCCTGCCATTCATCGTTACCATTCTGATTAGCCTTAATCTTAACGATACCACCTTCACCTGTTAAAGTCAATACGTTGTTAGCGTCTAATGTAGCAGGACCTTCCAAGAGTTCGAAAGATACAGGAAGACCTGAAGTTGCAGTAGCTTGCAATTGAATTGGATCGGCAGAAACAAGTTGATCTGGAATAGAAGGGAAGTCGATGAATTGAGATGCCAAACCAGCTGGGATATGACGTACCAATAAGTTATCGTAGGCAGCCTTAGAACTGTTAAGGAAGAATATTCCGTCCCACATTGCGGGATCATGACGGTCGCCCGAACCTGGTGTCAAGCCAGCTGGCATACCTTGAATTTCAGGAACAGGCTGAAATTCTCCTGTACAACCATGGTCAGCAAACAATGTAATGCTACCAGCTCCATCATTTGCTTCTAAGTCAATCATGATTTTCCAACGTGTCCAACCTACAGATGCATCATAATCAAATTCAACAGGCATAGTATTGTCTGGCAAAACTATACCATTCTTAAATTTAGGGTCAGTGCTTGCTTTACCTGAAGTTGTAAAATAAACACCGCCATCTTGACTTGGCAAATTAGGATTTGGAGTTGTTGGCTCATAATTCATAGGTGGAAGAACAACACCATCGCCATCAGCATCATAACCTACACCAAACACTGAACCCCACCAGTCGTAATACATGTCTATTTCAACTTCTATAGTTCCTCCTGTTGAGAAATCAAACTGAAAATCAGGAGTCGATTTGTGTGTAGCTATCTCACCATAATTGGTATTGGCAGGACTGAAGAAAACACCGAGAGTTTCGTCTGGAGTTGTCGGCAATCCATCACCGAGATAATCTACCTTCATCTGACCGCCACCTGCGCTGTGAGCACGGGCAACCCAGTTATCTTGTCCGTTCAAATTCTGTCCTTCATTGTAACTATTGAAGTCTTTTGTTATAACTGTCTGTGCTCCTATTGAAAGCATCATAAAGACAGAAACAAACAATAATGCAAATTTTTTCATACTAATTTTTTTAATTATTAATCTTTTACAACTAATTTCTTTATGATAGCATTTTCACCTGATATTTTAACTAAATAAACACCGGCATTTAAATCTTCAATGTCAACTGTTGTTGCTGATTCAAATGAAAATTCCTTAACAATCTGACCTAAAGAATTAATGATCTGAACTTCATTGTTTCCTGCGAATTCTGTTGTTAATTCCAAAGTATTTTGAGCTGGATTAGGGAACATAGTAACTGCATTCATCTCATTTTCAGATACCGATTCTGTGTCTAAAACTGCCAATGTCGCGACACAGGCAACGTTCATCTGTGTATAACGTTGCGACATCTCAAATGAGTTGACGCTTGGTCCGATAAGGTCGTTAGCACTATGAATATAAGGACTATAGTTTTGATAATCTTCGAAAGGATAGATTCCCATATAACCGTTCTCGTTGAATGAAGTGTGGTCGCTGTCGCCATCTTGGAAATTTACGTGACGAACCTGCATTTCCGGGAAATAAACGTTAGCGAGATTCATATAATATTCACCTAATGGTTCAACGCTGTTAGGATAAATCAAGTCGATATGAATTTCATCACCAGGATTAAGATAACCGTTCATGTCGTTATTGAAATAACCAACGATGTCATAACCCATAACGTCAGCACAATACTCAGCATACTGTGAACTTCCAACCAAACCAATTTCTTCCGCTCCGAAAGCACAATAAATAATTGATCTTTCAAAACTATATTGCGATAAGATTCTAGCGGTTTCCAATACCGAAGCAACACCAGTAGCATTGTCGTCAGCACCAGGACATACACCTGACAAACTATAAGAATCTAAGTGACTGCCACAAACAACATATTGGTCAGGATTTTTTGTACCATATTGAATCGCAATGATATTAGGTGCACAATCATTTCCTAAATAATCTACAGGGAATTGTTCTGTTTCAAGAATCAACAACTCATCAAATTGTCCTTGAATCCAATCTGCTGCATTGTATGCGTTTTCAGAATTGTAATATCTGCTTTGATAATCTTGCAAATGTTGAACAGTGGCAATCAAATTATCGACTGCTACTTCATCCATAAAACCTCTTATTTTCTCATCTTCTTCAGTAATTGTCGGGAAGTCGCGAGTTGCAACAGGCAATTTTGCTGTTTTGTCTGTAATCAAAACCATACCATCATTCTTAGCTGGTTGTAAATTAGAATTCCACGATTTAACAATCAAAATATTGGCATCACCATAAAGAACTACCGCATTGTTTTTCTCTCTGTCGATATATTCTGACTGCGCATCTTCCTTACAATAAACAATGTAATAATTTTCGTTAGTTTCAAATGAATTTTCGTCTAACAAAATCATGTTTCCATCCATCGATTCTGTCGTAGCAAGAATAAAATTATCATTATAATAATGAATTTTAATGTCTTGTCTGTTAAACAATTCTTGTAAATTTTGTTGATCTTTAACTTTGATCATCACGAAATTATCTGCAAACATAACCGATGAGATGCAGAATGCTAATAAAAGTAATAATGTTCTCTTCATAATTTATTAATTTAATTTGTTAATATTTTTCCAGTATTGTGAAAATGATTCTTTTGCAAATTTGGGTAATTCTCTTTTCTGACCCCATTTTTTCTTGATTTGAAAACTGAGTTCCATATCTTTAAAAGAAGAGCCGAATTTATCTAAATTTTTACGATTCAACATTTTCTTCATCAGAAAAGAAAGGAATCCTCTTTCAGAAATTAATGATTTATTTTCTTTGACTAAATATTTTCTATTTTCTAAAATTATATCTTTCAAAGGAATAGCTATAGGACAAATTTCATTACAACGTCCGCATGATGTACAAAGTGAAGTAAAATGTGAGGCTTCTTCAAAACCTTTTGTCAACGGATAAATTATAGAACCGACCGGTCCAGGATTATTGGTCTCGTAGGTATGTCCTCCTATTATATTATATATAGGGCATACGTTATAACAACCGCCACAATGTACGCAAGAAAGAATATCTCTCTGTTTCTCTTTTTTTAAAATTTCAGTGACGTTGTTATTGAGCAGGATAAGATATAATTTCTGGAGCTGACCTTCAATTTCAACAGGTCCGTTTATGAAAGTGTATAATGACGAAATATTTCTGTTTGGTTCGTAAAATGACGAAAGAGGCAACAAAACTGAAAGTTCATCTATTGAAGTGATAAGTTTATTTATGCTTGCAACCACAATATGTATAGGTGCAAAACTACATGATTTCAATATGTTACCTTCATTTTCCGTTAATACAATTGTTCCTGAGTTAGAAACTAAGAAATTGGCACCTGTTATAACCGCGCTTGGATTTGACATCTCTTCTTTCAGCAGTTGCTTGGTATAAAGCGTTAATTGTTTAGGATTACAATTCTGCTTTATTCCGAATTTATCAGAATATAAATCAGCAATTTGAGAATTTGTCTTATTATCAGCCGAATGAACTATATTATAAGGTACCTGATTATAGAGCTGACAAATAAAATCACCTATGTTGGTTTCGGTGACTTTAATTTTTTTCATCTCCAAATATGGTATTAAACCAATTTCTTCGATGGTAGAACTTTTAGTTTTGATAATTCTTTTTACTCTATCTTGATTTAAAATATCATAAATCATTTGGTTAGCGTCTTCAGCATCATCAGCCCAAAGAATCTTACCGCCTTTTTTAGAGAAATAAGTATCGAAATCAAATAAAAGTTTGTCAAGTTTCTTAAATGAACGTGTCCTGATGTTTAAAGCTCTTTGTTTTTCAAGTTCAAGGTCGGAATAATAATTGGTACAGTTTTCAACATTCTGCATAAATTGTTCATAACGAGTCATCATCATCTCGTAATGCTCGTCATCAAAAGCAATTTTCTGTGCATTCTGATTGAAAACTATACCATTATCGTTCATTAAAAACTATTTTAAATTAATTTTTTGTACTCTGTTTAAATGTCTGCCGCCTTCGAAGTCGGTTGTAAGATAAGCCTGTACAATTTCCCAAGCGAGTTCGTTTGGAATGAAACGGCCAGGTAATGTTAAAATGTTAGCGTCGTTATGTTGACGAGCCAATTTTCCTAATTCAACATTCCAGCAAAGAGCAGCTCTAACGTTAGGATGTTTGTTGGCTGTCATCTGAGCACCATTACCGCTACCGCATAATATTATTCCAAGTGGATAAACACCATCTTGAATATCTTGTGCTAAAGGATGGATATAGTCAGGATAATCGACACTTGCATCTGAATAAGTACCATAATCCTTTACTTCATAACCGCTTTCTTGCAGTTTTTCAATAACATATTGCTTCATGGCAAAACCACCATGATCACAAGCTATAGGAATAATTCTTTTCATATAACAGATTGTTGATAAATTTTTACAAAGTTAAAAAATAATTTACTATGTAAAAATCTTTTTTACACTAATTATGAACATTTTAGAAAATATTAATATTTTGAACTATTTTCGTATCTAATTGTTATTCTTGAATATTAATTTTATCAACAATTCAACTGTTGAAAACTTAAATTCTTGTTAAGAATTTTTGATAACTTTTTATTTTCTGTGAAAAAATAAGAATTCGACATTATTTATCAGAAAATATTGACATCTTTTTATTAAGTTATCAACATAAAATAACAATATTAAGAATTGATTTTTATTATGTTATGTAGTTATCAACAATAACTCATTCATTCATTTTTTTATTTTTTTTAAATTTTAAATTTATATAAATGATAAAATGAGATTTGATTTTAATTTGACTGATTCCATTTTCCGTTTTCTGATTTTAATTTTGTGAAGATAATTCCGCTTAATGCTGTAAACACTGCATAAAAAGGATAAATTATTTCAAGAGGAAGAACCCATTTGAGTAGACTGCCTTGATTCATGAAATTGGTAATATTTTTTAAAAGCGGGAAATCTATAAAGAATTTAAGCAATGTTAATAAAATATAGATACTCCATAATGCCGGAACAAAAAATGCGCTTACAAACAGCGATATTATGCTTAAATTGAAAAATAAAACTATCAAGGCTGTGACTATTACTTTCCAACTTGTATAAGATTTGGTTTTAGAAACCCAGCGTCTCCTTTGACGGAAGAAATCTTTTATTGTCTTGCATGTTTTAGTTTTAACAACGGCAGATTTACTTAATAAAAATTTAACGTTGTTATGTCCGTAACATTTTACGAATTGTTCAAGTAAAAACATATCGTCGCCTGAAGGAATGTCGAAATCTTTACGGAATCTTTCTACTTCCAATGCAGCTTTTCTTTCGTAAGCCATATTTGCTCCGTTACACATTACAGGGAAACCTATAGATGCTGAGCCTGCAGTGCTGCCTATTAAACTCAGATGTTCCAAAACTTGCATTTTCTCGAATAAATTTTCAGCTGGCGACAATAAAACAGGAGCCAATATCATCTTGCATTTTTCTTCTTGATAAAACCCAACAATACTTTCAATCCATAAATCGTTGAGAACGCAATCGGCGTCAGTAACTATAACAAGTTCATTTATAGCGGTATGTAATGCTTGTGAAATAGCGTGTTTTTTTCCTGTTTTTTCAGCTTTAAGAAGTTTTACGTCTAATTCTTTATTTTTATTAATGAAATCATTTATAATTTCGTCAGTATTATCAATAGAATGATCGTTAACAATTATGACTTCAAATAATTCCTTAGGAAATGATTGTTTTTTAAGTGATTCTAATAATTTTTCTATATTTTTTTCTTCATTGCGAGCTGCAATTAAAACAGAAACCTTTATAAGATTATTCTTATTAATACTATGAAACCTTTCTTTCAGATTAAATAAACCGAAAGTAAACGCTGCAATACATATTAAATATAAAGCAGTAAATATCAATACAATATTTAAAAATATCTGTAATAACTCAAGATTCATCTTTATTTCTAAAAAATTTTAATCGATATGTTAAAAACAAACCTATTATTGCCGGAATAGCTATATTAAAAATCCAAAGTAAGGAACTTGCTGTAAATACCATCATTCCGTAAGATGAATTTATTCCGTTCATCATCAACCAATTTTCAAATATTACGACACTAACTGAGCCTCTCACCGCAATTTCTGTAATGGTAATAAAAGGAACAATCATCATTGCAAGATAAGTTAAAGATATGGGAATCATTGCTTTTAAGTAAGTTAGAGGTATTCCGAAAGCCCATATCAAAAGCACAAATTGAAAAGTATAAAGAAAATACCTTACGAATGATAATAACAATATTTTTAATAACTCTTTTTTATCGTATAGAGAAAATACTTTAAAATATTCTTCTGTTTTTTCTTTAAATTTTTTAGGAATTAAAAACTGAAAATAATTTAAAAGATGAATGTTAAAATATAATAGTAATAAGGTGATAATTATTAAAACCGATAATATACCGATTAAAACATAATTTTTTTTAACATATAATATAAGGGCTAATAATCCGATACATACAGTAGCTATCATTTGCGCCATTCCGCCTACGATAGTTACCATTGCGGCTTTTATTCTGTCACCTTTTTCCAACATGAAAATTCTTCCTAAAAAATTTCCCATCCTGTTAGGAAAAAACATACCTGCAGTCATGCCAGTAAAAATAGATAGAAATGATTTCCAATTACTTATATTTTCAATAGGTTTAATTTGTAATTTCCATTTTATAGCTTCTAAATATAAGTTTAACGGAACAAAAAATATAGCTAAGAGCATTAAAGCAAACTGACTTTTGTTTTTAAAAGAATCTTCAATATCAGAGATAATATCTGTAACATTTTGATTTATAATTAATTTCTTATACAAAATCAAAATACCAAATAGTAAGATAACTATTTTTACAGATAATTCTGCTAATTTTATTATTTTTGCTTTGTTGTTCATTTCTATAGAAAATACAAAAATATAAAAAATTGGTTAAAGAGAGAATAATATTGGGTATAGATCCCGGAACTATGGTGATGGGATATAGTTTGATTTTGCAGAAAGACAAACATTTGTCATTGCTTCGTATGGGTGTTCTTAAGTTAAAACAATATGATAATCAAGCTTTAAAATTAAAAAAGATTTTTGAAAGAGTATTGGAAATTATTGATGAATATCATCCTGATGAATTGGCCATAGAAGCTCCTTTTTATGGAAAAAACGTTCAGTCGATGTTGAAATTAGGTAGGGCACAAGGTGTTGCGATGGCTGCTGCTTTATATAGAGATATTCCTATTTTTGAATATTCACCTCGTAAGATAAAACAATCAATTACAGGAAACGGTGCTGCATCGAAAGAACAAGTAGCTCTTATGTTACAGAAAATAGTTAAATTTGATCATCTGCCTGATTTCTTGGATGCAACAGATGCCACAGCAGCTGCGGTATGTCATTATTTTCAACGTGACATTAATATAATAGGTGGTGACACTGAAAATAAAACTGTGAAAATTCCTAAGGGTAAAAAATCTTTCAACAGCTGGAGTTCATTCATTAGCGACAATCCTGATAAGATATTATAAAAAAACCAACCAGCTGAATTACTGATTGGTTTAAACTTGAGGTACCAGACGGAGTCGAACCGCCGTACAAGGTTTTGCAGACCTCTGCCTAGCCACTCGGCCATGATACCTTTTGAGACTGCAAAGATACAACTTTTTTTAATATACAAGCGTATTTTTAATTTTTTTAATAATAAATTTTCATTTAAGGGGACTTCTATAAATTGCTTTGCGAGTGATTTATGTTTTTTTATTTGACAAAATTTATTAAAACGTGGAATTTATAGATGTCTCATTAAGTTCGGAAGCAAAAAAACTATTATTTTTGCAGAAAATAAGAATAAAATATGAAAGAAGTACGTGTACGTTTCGCTCCGAGTCCAACAGGTCCTCTTCATATAGGAGGTGTCAGGACTGCTTTATATAACTATCTATTTGCCAAGAAGAATGGCGGAAAAATGATTCTTCGTATAGAAGATACAGATCAGACACGTTTTGTACCAGGTGCTGAAGAATATATAGTGAAATCTTTAGATTGGTGCGGAATCAAATTCGATGAGAGTGACATTGTCGGTGGAGAATACGGTCCTTATAAACAAAGTAATCGTAAGACATTGTATAAACAATATAGTGACGAACTTATAGAAAAAGGTTTCGCTTATTACGCCTTCGATACCGCAGAAGAATTAGATAAATATCGTGCTGAAGCAGAAAGTCAGAAGAAGACCTTTATATATAATGCAGAAAGTCGTAAAACCTTGCGTAACTCTCTGACAATTAGTGCTGACGAAGTAGAAAAGATGATAAATGAAGGCGTTCCTTATACAGTACGTTTCAAGATGCCTGAGAATTTTGAGGTTAGGATGCACGACATCATTCGTGGCGATATTAAAGTCAATACCAATACTTTAGATGATAAAGTTCTTTTTAAGTCAGATGGAATGCCGACATATCATTTGGCAAATATCGTTGACGACCATCTGATGAAGATTTCTCACGTTATCCGTGGTGAAGAATGGCTGCCATCCATGCCATTGCATGTTCTTTTGTATCAGGCATTTGGCTGGGAAGCTCCTGAGTTTGCGCATCTTCCGTTGTTGTTGAAGCCAGATGGAAACGGCAAACTAAGCAAGCGTGACGGTGATCGTCTCGGTTTCCCGGTCTTCCCGCTTCGTTGGGTTGATCCTAAGAGCGGTGAAGTTTCTTCTGGTTATAAAGAATCTGGTTATTATTCAGAAGCTTTCATTAATATGTTGGCTCTCCTCGGCTGGAATCCGGGTACAGAACAAGAGATCTTCTCTATGGAAGAACTCATAGAGGCTTTCTCATTTGAACATTGTACAAAATCTGGCGCCCGTTTCAATGTAGATAAGACTAAATGGTTTAATCACGAATATCTTCTAAAGAAATCGAAAGAAGAAGTAGGCGAGGAATATCTACTATGGTTAGAAACAGAAAAAGGTATCAAGGCTGACAGAGATTATGTAGTGAGAGTTGCGGGTTTGGTGAAAGACCGCGTGAACTTCGTGAAAGAACTGTGGGATCAAAGTTTCTTATTCTTCGAAGCACCAACAACTTACGATGAAGTTACAGTAAAAAAACGCTGGAAAGAAAACTCTCCAGAATTGATGAGAAAGGCGAAAGAGCTTATTATGAGTATAGATGATTTCTCAGCAGAAAATATAGAGAAAGTTCTCAATGAATGGATTACGACTAACGAACTCGGTATGGGACCTGTAATGAACGGCTTGAGACTTATGTTAGTCGGTGCTGGCAAAGGACCTCATATTCATGAGATTTTGGAACTTCTTGGCAAAGAAGAAGCTGTTAAGAGAATTGATAAAGGAGTAGAAGTTTTAGGATAAATTTGTTTAAAGTTTGGGGTTTAAGGTTAAAGTATGGACATAACCTTAAACCTTAGACCTTAGACCTTAAACCATAAATTATGTCAAAAATTACAATAGAAAATATGGAATTTTATGCCTATCATGGTCATTTTGAAGAGGAGCAGAAGATAGGCACATGGTTCAGTTTAGACTTGATAATGAATGTAGATACGAGTAAGGCAGAGTTCTCTGATGAATTGGAAGATACTGTCGATTATTCTGCGGTTTATCAAGTTGTTAAAGAACAGATGATGATTCCGTCGAAGTTGTTGGAGAATGTTGGCCGACGTATTTTAGATACTATAAAGGTAAGATTTCCAGATGTCAATGACGCACTATTAAAAGTAAGGAAAATGAATCCGCCTTTGGGTGGAAAGATGGATTTTGTTGCGTTGGAGTTGAAAATGTAGACAGATATTTTTTAACATAATATTAAAATATTTTAAGTATGAGAGCTTGTTTCATGGGATTGGGTTACATCGGACTGCCGACGGCAATTATCGCTGCTAAGCATGGTATCGATGTGATTGGAGTGGATATTAATAAGGAAGTCGTGGAAACTACCAACGAAGGCAAGCTTCATATCATAGAACCTGGATTGGAATCATTGCTAAAGGATGTCGTAACCAACGGTAAATTAAAAGCTTATACAGAACCTCAGATCTGTGACGCTTATTTTATCGTCGTCCCGACTCCTTTCAAAGGCGACCACGAACCCGACATCTCTTACGTGGAAGCTGCCACTCGCATGGTAATTCCGCTCCTTAAACCTAACGACCTCTTCGTCATCGAATCTACATCACCAGTAGGAACTACAGAAAAGATGATGAATCTTATTTATGAAACAAGACCAGAACTTAAAGACTTGATTTACATAGCTTATTGTCCTGAGCGTGTGCTTCCTGGAAACGTAATCTATGAACTCGAAAACAACGACCGCGTCATAGGCGGAATCAACGAGGCATCGACGGAAAAGGCTAAAGAGTTTTATAGGATTTTCGTTAAAGGAAATTTACATTCCACTAACAGCCGCACCGCCGAGATGTGCAAACTCACTGAAAATTCATCACGCGACGTACAAATAGCTTTCGCCAACGAACTTTCAATAATATGCGACAAAGCTGGAATCAATGTGTGGGAACTTATAGATTTAGCCAATAAACATCCGAGAGTCAATATCTTACGTCCAGGTTGCGGTGTCGGTGGACATTGCATCGCCGTCGATCCTTATTTCATTACCGCTGACTATCCGAAAGAATCTAAGATTATAGCAACAGCAAGAGAGATAAATAATTACAAGGCTTTATGGTGTGCGGAGAAAGTCAAGAACTGTATGCTTGAGTTTGAACTTAAAAACCATCGTAAACCTAAAGTGGCAATGATGGGACTTGCTTTCAAACCAAATATCGACGACCTTAGAGAATCTCCCGCGAAGTCTATAACAACCAAAGTAATACAGTCGTGTAACAACCCCGACATTATGGTTGTGGAACCTAATGTGAAAGAAAATAATCTCTTCAAACTCACCGATTATAAAGTCGCTTACGATTCAGCTGATATTGTCGTTTTCCTCGTAAATCATAAAGAATTTGCAGAATTGAATTATAGAAACGACATAATTGTCTTGGATTTCTGCGGTAATAACGTGATAAAATAAATTAAGAACTTGCTCAAATATTAATAAAGATGAAGAAAGTATTGTTGGTATTTGGAACACGTCCCGAAGCTATCAAGATGGCTCCATTAGTAAAGAAATTTCAAGAAGACTCTGAATTTCAAACTATTGTATGTGTGACAGCCCAACATCGCGAAATGCTTGATCAAGTTCTCGACATCTTTGACATAAAACCTGACTATGATTTGAATATCATGAAACAGGGTCAGGATTTGTACGATATAACATCAAGAGTCTTGCTCGGACTTCGTGACGTTCTTAGCGAAACAAATCTGGATGTCGTTCTTGTCCATGGCGACACAACTACTTCAACAGCGGCTGCATTGGCGGCTTTCTACAAGCAAATTCCTGTCGCTCACGTCGAAGCCGGACTTAGAACCAACAATATTTATAGTCCTTGGCCAGAAGAAATGAACCGCAGAATAACAGGACGCATCGCAACTTATCATCTCGCACCAACGGAATTAAGTCGTCAGAATCTTCTGAAAGAAAATGTTGATAATCAAAATATAATTATTACAGGTAACACTGTTATTGACGCTTTGTTATGGGTTGTCAATAAAATTAAAAGTGACGCCAATCTCGCCGATACATTGCAAATAAATATTAAGAATAACGGTTACGATATTGATAGGATTGAAGATAAAAGAAAGTTAGTTCTTATCACAGGACATCGTCGAGAGAACTTTGGCGAAGGTTTTAGAAATATCTGTAATGCAATCAAGACATTATCGATAAAATATCCTGATGTCGATTTTGTTTATCCTATGCATTTAAATCCTAATGTACGTAAGCCTATAGCAGAAATTTTCGGTAACGACAAAGATAAATCAGGGAACACTTTTTTCATCGAACCACTTGACTATCTGAATTTTATTTTCTTGATGGAAAAAGCCGACATTATCTTGACAGATAGCGGCGGTATTCAGGAAGAAGCTCCGAGTTTGGGAAAACCTGTTCTTGTGATGCGCAACAATACCGAACGTCCAGAAGCTTTAGAAGCTGGGACAGTGAAACTCGTTGGAACTGATTACGATAAGATTATCAATGAAGTTTCAGAATTATTGGATAACGAAGAATCTTACAACAAGATGAGCAAGGCTGTCAACCCATACGGCGACGGCTCAGCCTGCAAAAGAATCGTCGATTTTTTGAAAGAAGTCTGATTGATATTGCATTTTATCCGTATTAGAAAATGATAAAACATGTCATTTATCCGTACTAACAAATGGCATTTCTTGCATTTTATCCGCATTAGAAATATACAAGATATGTCATTTATCCGTATTAGAACAAAAAAATTTTTATCTTTGCGTGGTAAATCTATTGTTTTAGTTTATGAATTTAACAGAAATCGAAAAGGTATTACT
Source organism: Lentimicrobiaceae bacterium (assembly GCA_015061365.1). Taxonomy (GTDB): domain Bacteria; phylum Bacteroidota; class Bacteroidia; order Bacteroidales; family F082; genus Limimorpha. The sequence continues at coordinate 17,027 of SUWS01000054.1, forward strand.
TGAGCAGCAGGATGAACTTGAAGCTCTTGATAGTGAGGTTCTGATACATAGGCAGGAGGAAGATTTGATAAATCTGAATAGCAAGCTCGCACAAGTCGTAATAGGCGTTCGTAGAAGCGGTAAATCTACACTTTGTTTCAATGCGCTTAGAAAAGCTGGCGTACATTACGCATACGTCAACTTTGATGATGAACGTCTGATAAATTTAGAAACCAATGATTTAGATAATGTTTTACAAACACTATATAAAATTTATGGTAAGTTTGATTATCTTTTTTTGGACGAGATTCAGAATATTGATGGTTGGCCACTATTTGTCAATCGTTTGTTACGACAAAAAATACATATCCTAATTACAGGCAGTAATTCAAAATTACTGAGTTCCGAATTGGCATCCCATCTTACAGGTCGTCATCATAAGATTGAGTTGTACCCATTCTCGTTCAAAGATTGGTGCGTGATGAAGGAATTGGATTACACACGACTAACTACAAAAAACAGAGGCTTGATTTCAAAAGCATACGATGAGTACTTCAGACAAGGTGGATTTCCTGAACTAATAAATAGTGAAGAGAATCATAAAGAATATATAAATACATTGACAGACAACATCATATCACAAGATATCAGTAGACGTTATAAGATACGCAATATTGATGTATTAAAGAAACTTACTCATCATATCCTTAACGAGACCCCTACAATTATTGTAAAAGAAAGCCTTTTAAATACAATAGGTATAAAAAGTGAACGAACACTTGGCAATTATCTTTTATATTTGAATCAGACATATTTAATTTCTACTATAAACAAATATTCCGCAAAAAGTAGAGAAAGGACGAGAGGTGAAAAGTCGTATGCGATAGATGT
>SUWS01000112.1 GCA_015061365.1 Lentimicrobiaceae bacterium
GCATGATATTGAGCGTATAGAAAATCAGTTCGCGGCTTTTTGCATAACCGTTATCATTAACGAAGCAAAAAACATACATCGAAACAATAACAATAAACAAAAGAACGAAAAGCCATTGGGCGACTTAACAATGAGTGAACTTGCTCAGTTGTCAACAATGGATACATATTTCCTCGGCGACCAAACTTTTGAAGTTTCGGAATTTGACGGCAGCAAAGTTAAAGTCGTTATTATGGATTCTGATTTATACGATGTATTAAGTCGGTTGCCGAAAGACAAGTTGGATATTATTTTATTGTCGTATTTTTTAAGAAAGAGTGACCGTGAGATTGCCGAAAATGTCAATGTGGTTCAATCTACTCTTAACCGTAGGCGGAATAAGATTTTGGCGCTTCTTCGGGAACTTTATAACGAGGAGAGTGGCTTATGAAATCTTATAATAGAAAACCTATTCCGTACAGCACCATTGTCGCTGTAGTAAACGGTGACCCCGTTGCAGTTGACGAAGTTTTGAATTATTACAGAGGATTCATCCGAAGTAAATCCATCCGGGCTTTCAAGGATGAATATGGGAATGAAAGTTATTCAGTTGACGAAAGTGCCGTTGCACAGATTGAAGCGAAATTAATCGAAAAAATCATCGTCAAATTTAAGCCTTTTTAAAGGATAAGGGGTGCGACCCTTTCCGCACCCCAAATGTCATAATCATATTTTTAAAATACATAAAATGGTTGTGTATTTTAAAAGGCTGATTAAGTCTAAAATTTTTGTTCTTTGACAAAGAAAGCAAACCCTGTTTTGCAGTATAGACGATTCAAAACTTTTAGTCTGTGCCGAGCTATTATAGTGAGTGCGCCACGACTGTCTTCCTATATATAATAATAGGGGCACGAGCGATAAACACTCTTACCATATGTACAGGGGTGGAAACCCTGTATGCAACGACTCACAGATGAACTAATGATACGCCTGTCTTGAACGCCTCACAGCATTGGGCAGTTGTGTGAGAACCACACAGGGGTGAGATTCCCGTGGAGCCTTCCAAGCCGTTTGAATAGTCACTAAACTTTATTTGAAAAATTACTCTTATTTGAATATTTATGGTACTTTAATGAAACAATAAAAACGGACGATGGAAGGAGGCCAACCATATGAAGAAACCCGATGAAAATAGTGATGAAAAATTAAAGCTAAAAAAATTAACTCTTACAGCTTGGGCGAAGATTTTACTCGCAGAAGGTATGATTGACCTTGCCAAGTGTAACAGGATGATTTCTATGATTGAAAAAATGACAGCATAATCTTCAAAGCCGCTTACCAAGCGGCTACATATATTTTATTAGTAGTTTTTGGTAATTTCACAAAACGCCTTGACACCTAAAATAAAGCGCGTTATCATTATAGTGTAGATTAAAAGAAAGTTGGAAAATGTCTATGGATATATATGCAGTTGCTAACCAAATGAAGATGGAACGAAAAACCATTTTTGATTTAAAATTAAGAGTAACTTTCTATGGTCGTGTATCCACAACAAGAGAAGAACAGGAGAACTCAATCGAACATCAGATTAGTTACTTTACAGAACTCATACAAAACAATCCGCATTGGGAATATGTTGAAGGATATGTTGACCGTATTCGTGGTGAAAGTGCCGTAAATCGTGAAGAGTTTATGCGAATGATTGAAGACGGCAAAAACGGCGAATTTGATTTAATTCTTACAAAAGAGGTTAGCCGTTTTGCAAGAAACACTATCGACAGTTTGACATACACAAGAGATTTGCTTCGTGCGGGTGTGGGTGTATTTTTCCAAAATGATAATATTTGCACTATAGATACTGATAGCGAGCTTAGACTTACAATAATGTCAAGTATAGCAGCAGACGAAGTTCGTAAACTTTCGGAACGAGTTCGTTGGGGTCATAAAAGGTCTATCGAAAACGGTGCCGTTATGGGTAACAGTAGAATTTTCGGTTACGACAAAGATGACTGTAAACTTGTTATAAATGAACCTGAAGCCGAAATGATTCGCTTTATTTTTGAACAATATGCTACCGGACATATCAGTACACGAAAAATTGAAGATATGCTTTATGAAAAAGGATATCGTGGCAGAAACGGAACTCGTATTCAGCACACGACAATTTCCGGTATTATTCAAAATCCAAAATACAAAGGTTTCTATTGTGGCAACAAGGTTAGAATCGTTGACTACAGAACCAAGGAACAAAGATTTTTGCCTGAAGAAGAATGGATTATGTATAAAGACGAAACAGGTGAAATCGTTCCGGCAATCGTGTCCGAAGAATTGTGGGACAGATGCAATGAAATCTTTGTTGAACGAAGTGCGGCTATCAAAAGCAGAACTCGCACCTTTAAAGATAGAAGTATTTTTACAGGAAAGATATGGTGTGCATCACACCAAAGACCATATTGGAGAACAAGTTTTTCCAACAGCAAATCAAAGGGTTTAAGTGTTTATCAATGGATATGTTCTGAAAAAAGAAGATACGGTGCAAAAAACTGTTCTTCGTTTGCAATAATGGAGTCGGAACTTTATAAAATGCTTAGTGAGTATTTCACCGACATTGCCGAAAATATTGAAGAGTATGTTGATGACTTCATAAAGATTTATAAAATGAGTGATAAACCCAACACGACCAAAAAGCAAATTGCAGACATTAAGGCAAGGATTGATAAAGAGAAAACCAAGAGAGATAAACTTCTTGATTTGTATGTGGAAGGAACAATTGACAAAAAGGAATTTACCGACAGAAATGAATCAATGGGTGTACTCATTGCAGACCTTGAAGCAGATGTTAGAAATCTTGAAAAGAATTTCAAAGATGATGACGAATATTTAGATAGTGTCAAAAAAATTCAGAATTATTTCAAGACGATGTATTTTCCGGGTGTGTATATGACGGAAACTGCTGTTGATGAAATGGTTGATGCGATTATTGACAGAATTGATATTGTCCCGATTAACGAAAACACGATGCGATTAGAGGTAAAACTGAAGTCAGGTGGCAGAGGTGATATCACTTATATTCGCAACGGAAAGCAATATTCTTGCCGTTACGGTGACATTAGCAAGAA
>SUWS01000055.1 GCA_015061365.1 Lentimicrobiaceae bacterium
TCAATAATAACTTCTAATCCTCAATACGTTTTCGAAGCGACGCAAAATACAAATCTCACAGCTAACTTTGAATACACCGATGCCATCACCGAAATCGATGAAGATAGTTTTACGATATATCCTAATCCAGCGTCTGATTTCATAACAATAGAAACTCTAAACGCCCTTGAAAGTGATGTCGTCATATATGATTTGACAGGAAAGATTATCATCAGGAAGTTCTTACATTCAGGAGATAATAAGATCGATGTAAGAAACATCAATAGCGGAATATACGTCATCTCCATAAACGGACTTAAATCAAAATTGATAATTCAATGATAATCACATAGCATCTCAAGATAATCATGCCGCCTCTGCTAAAAGTCAACAACCTTCGTATTGATTTCCTCCGTGATAACAATTGGCAGGAAACAGTTCATGGTATCGACTTCGAGGTCTACAAAGGTAAGACTCTTGGTATCGTCGGAGAATCCGGTTCTGGCAAGTCAGTAAGCAATCTCGCCATATTACAACTGTTAGATAAACGAAAGTCAAGTATTAAAGTTGACTCAATACTTCTAAACGGAAACGACATTTCTGATTTAAATGATGACGAGATGACTGAGATCCGCGGCAAGAAAATCGCCATGATTTTCCAGGAACCGATGACATCCCTCAACCCTGTCTATAAGTGCGGATTTCAAGTGATGGAAGCAATAAGAAGACAGCATCCAACAATCAATAGTCAACAGAGAGAGTCTAACATCAAAGGTATAATATCAAAAAAAGAAAATCAAAAGTCAAAAGAGAAAGTCCTCGAACTCTTCCGCAAGGTTTTGCTTCCTAATCCAGAAGTCATCTTCAACAAATACCCACACGAACTGTCAGGCGGACAGAAACAGAGAGTGATGATCGCAATGGCTCTCGTCTCCAACCCAGAACTTCTTATCGCCGACGAACCGACAACAGCTCTCGATGTCACAGTACAGAAAGAAATTCTTAAATTACTTAAAGAACTCCAGCATGAGAACGGCATGGGAATGATATTCATCACCCATGACCTCGGCGTAATATCTGAAATAGCCGACGATGTAATAGTGATGAATAAAGGGGAAATTGTGGAAAGAGGTCCCGTATACGACATCCTCAATAATCCTCAACATCCATATACTAAAGGACTCATCGCCTGTCGCCCTCCACTCGACTATCGTTTGAAACGACTTCCGATAGTGAAAGAGTTCCTCGATGAAGTATGGAATGACAAGGAACAAATAATGAAAGAACTCTTTGTTTCGGAAGAAGAAAGAATATCACATCATAAGGAGTTATATTCCCAAGAACCGATTCTTAAGGTACAGCATCTCAAGACTTGGTATCCGCTTCGTAAAGGCGTTTTCGGAAGGACCTACGACTACATAAAATCCGTCGACGATGTCAGCTTCGAAGTATATCCTGGAGAGACACTCGGACTTGTAGGAGAATCGGGATGCGGGAAAACTACATTAGGACGCAGCATCTTAAGACTCGTTGAGCCTACCTCAGGTAATGTCGAATTTCAAGGTAGAAACATCACAGAATTAAACAACAAAGAATTACGAGAATACAGAAAACAAGCACAGATAATATTTCAGGACCCGTACTCATCATTGAATCCTCGTATCTGTATAGGAGACGCGATAGCAGAACCCATGATGGTTCATGATATAGAGAGAGACTCAAAAAAAAGAAGAGAGAGAGTCTGTTCATTGTTGGAAGAAGTAGGGTTAGAGGCGTCTCATTACCAACGCTATCCTCATGAATTCTCTGGCGGACAACGACAACGAATATGTATAGCACGGGCACTTGCAGTAAATCCTAAGCTTATCATCTGCGACGAATCGGTTTCCGCCTTGGATGTCTCAGTACAGGCACAGGTCTTGAATCTCCTCAACAGACTAAAAAAAGACTTTAACTTCACCTATATCTTCATCTCCCACGATCTAAGCGTGGTCCGTTTCATGTCGGACAGAGTCGTGGTGATGTTTAACGGCAAGATACAAGAACTCAATGAGGCAGATGAACTATTCAACAATCCGCAAAATGATTACACAAAAAAACTGATAGCCGCACTTCCTGGGAAGAAATAATTTCCATCCTCCCATTGAATAACAATTAAGGGAACTTCTATAAATTCCACGTATCAAATAATTTTGTCTAACACAAGATGAACTTTTTCGAAAAGCAATTTATAGAAGTCCCCTTAACTCATAATCTTCTCAGATTAAAAAAAAGATGCCACTTCATTCAGTGACATCTTAAAATTAATATAAAATGAAAAAGGAAATTTCTTTGTAAAGTTTATAGTTATAAAGTTGATAAGTTATTACAATGATAAACTTTAAAACTTAAAACTTTCAACTTACGAACTACTATTAACTCTACACTATAAACTATGAACTATACAATCAGCAATTCATTCCGCCACAGCAGTGGATAACCTGTCCGCTGACGTATCTCGACATATCACTTGCAAGGAACAAGGCTGTGTCGGCAACATCTTCCGGTGTTCCGCCTCTTCTCAATGGAATAGTCTTCATCCATTCTTCTTTAGCTTCTTCCGAAATCTGGTTTGTCATGTCTGTGATAATAAAACCTGGCGCTATGCAATTGGCTCTGATGTTACGCGATCCCATTTCTTTTGCAATGGATTTTGCCAAACCAATCAGACCTGCTTTCGAGGCCGAATAGTTAGCCTGACCGGCATTACCTGAAACACCAACTACCGACGACATATTAATGATGCTTCCGTTACGTTGACGTGCCATGATAGGGACAACAGCGTGAATGAAGTTGAATGCGGATTTTAAATTGACGGTGATGACATCGTCCCATTGTTTCTCGCTCATTCTCATCATCAAGGTATCGCGAGTAATACCTGCGTTATTCACCAAGACATCAATTCTGCCAAAGTCTTGATGAATCTGTTTTACTGTATTCTCAACATCATTAAAATCGGCTGCGTTTGAGATATAACCTTTAGCCTTAACACCGAGAGTTAACAACTCTGATTCTGTTGCTTTGATGCTTTCCTCATTTAAATCGGTGAAAGCGATGTTGCAGCCTTCTTCAGCAAAACGTTTCGCAATAGCTTTTCCAATGCCTCTCGCTGCACCAGTAATGACAGCGGTTTTATTTTCTAATAGTAATTTCATAACATTATTTTTTAAGACAACAGTCAATATATTTAGTTTAAAGTTTAAGGTTTAAAGTTTAAAGTAGTTTTAAAGTTGAATGTTTTTAAGTTTTATAGTTTACCGAAAATTAACCTTAAACCTTAAGCATTAAACCTTAAACCAAATTACGCATTATACAAGGCAAGATCCTCTTCCTTGAAATTTTCTACAAATGTAAGAATTTTTGCAATCTCCGCCTCAGCTGATGAGATTATTAATTTACAGGATTTCTCAAAGTCATTACATCTGTTAGCGTCTTGTAAAAGGAGATGACTCATGATTATATGTCCCATTGCTTCCACCATTCTGCGTGCGAGGAAGTCGTATGATTCTGACGACGTACCGAATTTGTCGGCTGTTTCGACAATCTTAAGATATGATTCTTTCATCTTATCGATGCGCTGACGTAATGGCATCAATTCTTCAGCAATCGGCATCGCTTCATATTCTTCGATACGTTTGAGATATGCGCCGTTACCCACGAAACGGATAGCTGCCACCACCTGAAGTTGTGACGTTCCTTCATAGATGCTCAAGATTCTTGCGTCTCTGTAAAGACGTTCACATTTGTACTCTTTCATGAAGCCAGAACCGCCATGAACCTGGATGCAGTCGTAAGCTATCTGGTTGGCGTATTCACTTGAGAAGAGTTTCAACATCGGTGTCATCATATCGGCGCAACGTTGTGAATACTTCATATCCTGACGTTCTTCAGCAGTAAGCTGTCTCTCTTTGCTTATTGAATCGTAGGTCTTGTATAAATCAACGAAACGAGATGTCTCATACAATAAAGAACGAGTAGCATCGATCTTGGCTCTCATCATTCCGAGCATTTCATACACCTGTGGGAATCTGATGATAGCCTTGCCGAATTGTTCACGTTGTTTTGCGTATTCCAAGGCTTCGCGATAAGCAGCTTCAGCGAGGCCGACAGATTGTGCGCCTACGCCGAGACGTGCGCCGTTCATCAACGACATCACATATTTGATAAGACCCATGCGGCGGTCACCGATGAGAAGTGCAGGAGCGTTATTGAAGACGAGTTCGGCTGTCGGAGAGCCTTTAATGCCGAGTTTATTCTCGATACGTCTCACTGTGACGGCGTTGTCTCTTCTGTCGTACAAGAAGTAAGAGAGTCCGCGACCATCTGATGTTCCTTCTTCAGAACGAGCGAGCACGAGTTGTATGTCGGCGTCACCATTAGTGATAAAACGTTTAACGCCATTGAGTCTCCAGCAGTTGTGTTCATCATAATAGGTAGCTTTAAGTCTCACTGACTGGAGATCAGAACCGGCGTCAGGTTCGGTAAGAGCCATAGAACAAGTGAAACCTTCATTGATAAGAGGAAGATATTTCTCCTTTATCTCTTCAGAAGCGAACTCATATATGGTCTCTGCACAGTCTTGAAGTCCCCATATATTAGCGAATCCAGCGTCGGCGCGTGATACGATTTCCGCTGCCATGACGTATGGAACGTAAGGGAAATTCAAGCCTTTATATTTGCGAGGTAACGACATGCCATAAAGACCAGCATCGCGCATAGCCTCATGATTTTTCTGTGTACCTTTAGCGTAAACAATCTCATTATTGACGACTTGCGGACCTTCGTGATCCACGTCTTCAGCGTTAACCTCCAAAACGTTAGCTGCCAAGTCGCCTACTATCTCAAGGACTTTGTCGTAGCTGTCGATGGCGTCTTCAACATCAACGGGTGCCAAGTTATCATTATCGCTGTCCACGAAGTCGCGTTCTTTCAACTTGATAATCTTATCCATCACCGGATGTGAGAGATAAAACTTTAAACTTTTATTATCATTATAGAAATTCATAGTTTTTATTTTTAGTTGTCAGTCGTCAGATGTCAGCCGCCGGTATTGTCAATACTGAAAGCTGACGTCTGACTGCTGATAGCTTTTACAACATATTATTTTTATATGATTTAATCATTTTAGGGATAATATCCATAGCGTCACCTATGATGGTGTAATCGGCAATACTGTTGATTGGCGCATTCGGGTCGGTGTTGATAGATATAATCTTAGCTGATTGATCCATTCCTGCACGATGTTGTACCGCGCCTGATATTCCGCAAGCGATATATAATTTAGGACGTACTGTCACGCCTGTCTGACCTATCTGACGTTCCATCTCGGTGAATCCGGCATCGACGGCGGCACGGGTAGCGCCCACTTCCCCACCGATAACATCGGCGAGCTCATGAAGAAGAGCGAAGTTTTCTTTAGATCCCATACCATAACCACCTGCTACGATGATAGGTGCGCCTTTGATATTAACCTTTTGCGCCTCAATCTGACGATTCATAATCTCTATGCAGAAATCTGTGTCGTTGATATAGTCTTCAGTTTTAAGGTTACGGATAACGCCTTTATGATTTTCGTTGTATATTTCTTTTTTCATGACGCCTTCGCGGACGGTAGCCATCTGAGGTCTTGTCTCCGGCGAGACGATAGTAGCGATGATATTACCACCGAAAGCGGGACGAATCTGATATAAAATGTCTTTATAGACGGTCTTTGTTTTAGCGTCGGTATGGTCACCTATTTCAAGACTTGTACAGTCGGCGGTGAGTCCACATCTAAGGTAAGAAGCAATGCGTGGAGCAAGGTCTCGCCCCACAGCAGTAGCTCCGAAAAGAACAATCTCCGGTGTCTCTTCTTGAATTAATTTTGTGATAGTACTGAAGAAAGGAAGGGTTTGATAGAATGATAAACGGGAGTCGTTTATATAGAATACAGAATCGACACCGAATGGGAATAATTGTTCTTCTATATCTTTTATGTCGTTTCCTATGACGATAGCGTCGAGGCGTGCACTCAGCCTATCGGCAAGTTTGCGAGCCTTCGAACAAAGCTCCAAACTCACCTCGGCTATCTGTTGTTCCTCTGTTATCTCACAGAATACTAATATGTTGTTCATACTGCTGATTTTAAGAGGTTATTATTTGTTTTTCAAAGCTTCTTCAACGAATGAGATGGCGTCGCCAACTGTATTGATCTTCTCAGCTTGGTTGTCTTGAATCTGAATCTCAAATTGTTCTTCAAAAGCCATGATAAGCTCAACAGTATCCAATGAGTCGGCACCGAGGTCATTTGTGAAGCTTGCGCTGTCGATAACGTCTTCACGGTTAGCACCTAATTTGTTTACGATAATGTCTATGACTTGTTCTCTTGTTTCCATGATAATTCTTTTTTAATTTTTAATTAATTTTAGATAATGTGAGCTGTGACAAGCTCTTTCATAAGTTCGTTAATTTCGCTTTCGCTATTATTTATTTTCTTATTCTCTTTAGAAGTAAGAACAACATTTTCTATTGATTTGACTTTTGTTGGTGAGCCGCTCAATCCTAATCGTGCGAAGTCAGGATTGATGTCATCAGCTGTCCATTCCTCTATCTTAAGGTAAGGTTTCTTAGCCCATAAGGCTTTCATATCCTCAACAAACTGTTGGCTATTGGCTGTTGACTGTTGACTTTCTTTAACTTCAGTAAGCGAGCAAGCCTTTTTGTTTTTAAGGAGACGAGCTGCATGACGAGGACGGCAGTCGTTGGCATTGCCATGTACCGTAATCAAAACAGGGAACGAAGTCTTCACTGTTTCGACGCCTCTGTCTAAACGTCTTTTTATTACGATCTCATTCTCTGACATCGCGACGAGTTCCTCTGCGTATGTAATCTGAGGTATCTCTAATTTCTCAGCCACCTGAGGTCCTACCTGTGCAGTATCACCATCGATAGCCTGACGTCCTGAGAAAACGATATCGACCTTACCTAATTTCTTCACTGCTGCCGACAAGGCGTATGATGTTGCCAAGGTATCGGATCCGGCAAATCTTTTATCGCTGACCACAATACCATTATCTGCTCCGCGGAACATAGATTCGCGTATTATATCTGCTGCACGTGAAGGTCCCATAGTAATGACAGTCACCGTAACCGGCATTAAGTCTTTTAGAGCATCTTTGCAGGCAAGGGCCATTTCCAAAGCCTTCAAATCGTCGGGATTGAAGATCGCTGGCAGAGCTGCACGGTTGATGGTGCCGTCTTCTTTCATGGCATCCTTACCTACGTTATGCGTGTCAGGTACTTGCTTCGCTAACACAACAATTTTAAAATCTTTATTATTCATCTTTCTTTCTTGTATCTTCTATTAATGCAAATGATAGACTTCCCTTTACGCAAAGTTTTCCGTTAACAGTAGCTTTGGCTTCACAGAAATATATATTTGCTCTTTTGTTTGTTAATGTAGCTTCCACCTCTATAGTGTCGCCAGGAACTACTTGTGACTTGAAACGGACATTGTCGATACCAGTATAAAGTGTGATCTTACCTTTCAAATCGTCAAGCATAAGCAGGGCACACGACTGAGCCATGATCTCGCATAATATCACACCAGGAACAGTAGGCTGTCCCGGAAAATGTCCTTTTAAAAAGAACTCTTCTCCTGTGACATGATATTTCGAATGAGCGACATGATTCTCATCAATGTTAATTTCATCTACGAGCAACATGGGTTCGCGATGAGGCAAATAGTTTTTTAATTCTTCTTTAGTCATTTTATATTTATTTGTTTAAGGTTTAAAGTTTAATGTTTAAAGTAGTCTTGAAGTTATTAAACTATAAAATTAATTAAATTGCGAGTCTCTCAATCATTAAACTTTAAGCATTAAACCAAATATTTTTTCAACTTTCAATTTTCAACTTTCAATTTTCAACTTTCCTAAGTGCTATACATGAATTATGCCCTCCAAAACCGAGCGACTGTGAGATCGCTATTGTCAAGTCGGCTTTGACCGCTTTGTTAGGAGTATAGTTTAAGTCGCATTTAGGATCTGGTTCGTCGAGATTTATTGTCGGAGGCACAATACCGTGATATAAAGCCAATGCTGCTGCTATCACTTCGACGCCGCCTGCTGCACCGAGCAGATGACCTGTCATCGACTTTGTTGAATTTATGTAAGCCTTACGAGCATTTTCCTCACCGATAGCTAATTTTATAGCAGCTGTCTCAGAACTGTCGTTGAGTGGAGTTCCTGTTCCGTGAGCGTTGATATGGAGCACGTCATTATCATTAAATTTAGCCTCGTCGAGAGCCATCTTGATAGCTCGTGCTGCTTGTATTCCTTCTGGATGAGGAGCAGTGACGTGGTGAGCGTCGCAGGTGTTGCCGTATCCGCACACTTCAGCGTAGATCTTAGCACCACGAGCCTTGGCATGTTCATATTCTTCAAGGAGAACGATACCAGCACCTTCTCCGAGAACGAAGCCTGCACGACGTTGGTCGAATGGCAACGATGCTTGTTTAGGATCTTCAGCACGAGTGAGTGCCTTACAATTAGCGAATCCCGCTATGCTGATCGGGTTGACAGCAGCCTCACTACCTCCAGTTATGATTGCATCAGCGTAACCATGTTTGATGGCACGATATGCCTCGCCGATGGAGTGAGTACCTGTTGCGCAGGCGGTCACGATAGGGACGCAGACACCGCAAGCATTATGACGTATCGCGATGTTACCCGCAGCAATATTAGAGATCATACTTGGGATAAGAAGTGGAGAGACCCACTTGGAACCCTTGTCGGTCCATTTTACAATCTCTCTCAATATTGTGTCGAAGCCGCCTTCACCAGAACCGACATAAACGCCGAGACGTTCCGGATCGAAGCAGCCTTCGTTACCTTTCATAGCTTCAATAGATGCAGCCATCGCATAAATGGCGAACAAATCGTTGCGACGAGCAAAAGCCGGATCGACACCACACTTCTCCGGGTCGAAGTCTTTCACCTCAGCAGCGATCTTCACCGGAAGATCAGCGGTATCTATTCTTGTAATGTAATCAATGCCACATACTCCGTTTAACAGATTGTTCCACAGAGTTTCGACATCATTTCCGAGTGGGGTGATAGCACCCATACCTGTTATAACTACTCTTTTTTCCATATTGTTACCATTCTAAAATACAAGCTCCCGAGACGAATCCCGCACCGAAAGCACTCATTACTATTATGTCGCCCCTTTTCAGTCTTCCTTCTTTATTAACTTCATCAAGAAGGATAGGCACGCTCGCCGATGAGGTATTACCATACTTTTGTATGTTGAGAGGGAATTTCTCATCAGGCTGCTTTACAAATTGCTTAATATTATTAATGATACGTATGTTTGCTTGATGAATCAAGAAATGATCCACCTGATCTGAAGTATATCCAGCTTGTTTCATCACACTATTGATATCTCTGATAGAGGCACGTGTAGCAAACATAAAGACATCTTGTCCATGCATTACCAAAGGAAGGTTACTGTTTGGCTTGCTGTTATAAGGTGAATACTGCAGCTCGTGCTTTTGGTAAAGTCTGTCCCAATTACACGAAGCCGACATTTTAGTTGCTTTTATGTTGTCGCCTTCTGTCAACACCGCTGCTGCAGCACCATCGCCGAACAAGACGCTACAAGAGCGATCGTGCCAATCGACCATACGTGAAGGTTCTTCAGCGCATACAATAAGAATATTTTTGTATTTGCCGCTTCTGTAGAAAGATTCAGCTATCTCAAGTGCGTATATGAAGCCCACGCATGCGCCGTTGAGGTCGAAACATGGACAAGTCGCGCCTATGGCACCTTGAATGAGGCAACTCATCGCCGGCGTGATATATTCGTTGACGACGTTTGCACATATTATATAATCAAGATCCTTTGCATCCATATTGGCGTCCGACAAAGCTTTCTTGGCGGCATCGATGGCGAGGTCTACCAAATTCTCTGATGAGATGATACGTCTTTCTTTAATTCCGGTTCTCGTCGTGATCCATTCGTCGTTGGTGTCGAGAAACTGAGAGAGCATCTCGTTTGTCACGACCAATGAAGGATGAGAACGTCCGGTTCCGATAATTTTCATAATTATTATAAGTCAAAATTTTCGATTGCAAAAATAGGGCGGGTCTCGGTAATGATTTTAAAAAAGTGGCATTTCGTAGGTCAAATTGTTGCGATTTGGGAAAAATGTGGTAAAATTCACTGATTTGGGGTGAAATTTTTGTAAATTTGCAAACTTAAAAACTGAAATGTCGTCATTTGATGAAAAAACGTTGGAAAAATAACTTCTCACCATGCCTCTTAGAGGTCGGAAATATCGTAACAGGTCTTACTTTTTCCGTTTTATATGCTTTGGTATTTCTCATTATCTACGCTCCATTTTCCAATACCGCATGGTTCGGAGTCGCAAAATCTGAAAGTTTTCTTCTCACAACTACGTTTGTTGTCGCATCAGTTCTATACCTTATCATAAGTAGAACCGTTATGTTCTATGTGACGAAGAAGAGTTTCAAGATGAATTATATCAAATATGCTTTATGGCTTTTCGGAGAGATATTATTAATAGGTGTATTCCATGCCTTCCTCTCTATGGTATATATTAAACTTCCAAACTATACGCCTTCATTCATCATAGCGAAAAGCATTTTTATCACGTTCTTAGCACTTGGAGTACCTTATGTCGTTTCAGCCTTATGGGTCACTCTCAAAGATATGCATAATACATTACAAGTGACAGACACCAAAAACATCGCTTCCGACGGCGAAGCTATAGCGCAAAACATCGACATCATCAATATCGCTGATAATAAAGGCGTACTGAAATTCTCAGTTAAATTGGATAACTTATACTATATCAAAGCTGAAGATAATTATACAATAGTATATTATTCTAAAAACGGAATGCTCAACCGTTATATGATACGATGTAAGATTCAAACCATAGAAGATACTTTCCGAGGAACTCCACTAATGAGATGCCATAGAACTTATATCGTCAATACTAATAAAATCAAAGTCTTACGTCACGAGAGCGACGGATTCTACATGGACTTCGATTTTGAAGGTATTGACCCGATTCCGGTTTCCAAGACTTATACAAAATCTGTGGTCGATTATTTTTCAGGCAGAAAATAATTTTTTTTAAAGTTATACATCTTAAGTTATAAAAATAAATTTACCTTTGCAACTTCGTTATATTCGAAAGAAAAGAGTAGAAAATATTTTCTTAAAAATTGATTTATAACATTTTATTTAAAAATTCAAAAAGATGAAAAGACTTAGTTTCTTTCTAATGTTTTGCTTTTTGGGATTCTTAAATTCCTTAAATGCACAAGTGCCTGTATCGATTGGTTCGGGCGACACTGATTGTACAGTCCTACCAGTCGAAGAAAATTTTAAGTTTAGTATCTCTCAGCAGATCTACACAGCAGAGGAAATGAATGCCACTCCTGGAACGATTGTCAGCGTCGCTTTCAAAATGGCGAACAACTCTCTCGTAGATCGCAACTTTAGAGTTTATATGATTAACACGGAGAAAGAATCATTCACTCACACAATGGATTGGGTCAATCTGTCGCAAGACGATATGGTCTTCGACGGTTCAGTTTCATATCCAGGATCTGAAGGAGAATGGCTCATCATCAATCTTCAAACACCATTCGAATATACTGGAGGAAATATACTTCTCTGCGTATATGACATAACTGGAACCTTTGTTGATTATGGTGACGACGCAAGATTCTATACCTATTCCACAGGATCTACACCAAGATCTCTTAACAAGGCTTCTTTACAATATACCTACGACGTAACTGATATGGGTGATGTTTACGGCAACTATCAGGGAACAAATCCATATTACAACAATCAGGTTATGTTCAATATGATCATTGAAGGCGTAGATAATAATCCTATCGCCGTCTCTCCCGCTTTCATCAATCTCGGAGAACGTCCTGTAGGTGCTTGGATGCGTCCTGCCGAACTTGAAATATCTTCTAATGTGGCTTCCGTGAATATCAATTCCATCCAATCGTCAAATCCATTCTTCACTTTACACGACGTTGTTACTCCAACGACGATAACATACGGCAATCCAATGACTATCGGCGTTTCACACGGTAACGGAAGCGGTTCTCAAAGCGGTCAGCTCACTATCACCTACAATTCAAATGAAACAGAAGTCGTTGAATTATCAGCCACCACATACAATCCGGCTACACCCGACGTATGGGAATTAGCAGAAACTGTAACAGCATATCCGCATTTAGGAATGCCTACATTCTCAACATTACGTAACAACTACACCTTGCCTTTTGGTGGTGAAGAAGGTCCTGATGCTGTCTATAAATTAAATCTCACAAGCGACATGACTCTTACCGCAACAGCTACAGGCAATAATGCAAAAGTGGTTCTTTATCCTGAAGACTTCAATGGCAAAGGCGGTCCTGATGTAGACAATTATTACCCACTCCAGACATCAGCAGTCATCACCGATATGTTCGTTCCTGCCGGCACTTATTACCTCGTGGCATCTGCCGCTGAATCATCGTCATCACTTATGGTGTTTATCGACAGTGAAGGCGTACCTGCACCAGGCAAGGCCTACAATCCTTCACCTGCTAATGGAGCGACAGACATTAATAGCCCAGAATTGTCGTGGAACTTCGGCGACAACACTGTGGAGTACCAACTTCTGTTCGACACACAAAATCCTCCTCAAGATGTCGCTGTAGCATGGACAAGCAATCTTCAGTCAAGTTTCAATCCTGGTGAGTTGTCGGAAAGCACCGTATATTATTGGCGAGTTAACGCACGTAACTCAAGCGGCACAACAAACGGCGACGTATGGTCGTTCTCAACAACATACAAGGCTCCTACAGGCTTCTTGGCTGATAGCGACAAAATTTATGAAGGCGACAACGCAAACTTACGTTGGTACTCAGTAGGTTCATCATGCGACGGATATAACATCTATTGCAACGGAACTAAAGTAAATAATAGTCTCATCACCGGAACTACATATTCACTCAGCGGACTTACATACAACATGAACGGCTACAGCATTACTGCTACAGCTGTTTATGGCGATGTGGAATCAGGTCATAGTATTCCAGAAATAGTTTATGTCTCAGGTAAAGCTAATGTTTCAGGTAAATTATTTGAGATTGACGGATTCACTCCAATATCTGGAGGTCAGATTGATTTTGTAGGAACTGACGAATTTGGATCGTTACAATCATGTACAATCAATGTAAATAACAACGGTTCTTATTCAGGAGATGTCTATGTTGGAACATATACAGCGAAAGCTTCTTCAAACGGCTATCAGAATGCATCATCACAGATAGATGTGGTTCATGGACAAACTAACGCATTGGATTTTATTCTGTATGAGACATATTATCCTGTAACCGAAGTGGTAGCAACATTAACAAACGAAACATCGGTTAATGTAGAGTGGAGCATGGACAGATCGTTGGAAAGCTACAATGTATATAGAAGAAATTTCCATCTCGATGATCCTCAATTAATCGCTGAAAACCTCACATCTAATTCATATACTGACAACCAATGGGGAAATTTGGGAAATGGCGCTTACCAATGGGGAGTCGCAGCGGTTTATGAAGGCAATAGAATTGAAAAAGTCATATTTGACGAAGATTTCGAAAAAGGTGTCATGCCTCAAAATTGGACTACTTTCGAAGAACCGGAATCAGATTATTATATAACGGACTGGGCTGTTAAAGACAATTCTTATAACTATCTTCCATTCGAAGGTAATTACGCAGCTTATAGTCAAGGTTCGCCTTCAACGTCGTTATATTATATGGTGACAGATGCCATCGACCTTTCATTATGCAAAGATCCTTCGTTGAGATTCCACTACATCACACCGGAGTGGGGAAACAATCATAGCATATTGCATATCAAAGTAGGAACAAGTCCTGATGGACCATGGACGGAATTATGGTCGTCAAATCCAGTCGACGTATCTTCATGGACAGAAGTTTCGATAGATCTTTCGGATTACACAAATAAAGAAACATATTTAGCTTTTGTTAATGAAAACCATTACAGCTATTGTGTCGGTGTCGACAACATCCTGATTATTGACAATTCTACAGAATCTGAGATAGTATGGTCTAACAAAATTGACCAGGGAATGAGTACGACTTTGACAGTTACGGCAGAGACAAACAGCGGCGATCCTGCAACGGGAACTACTGTACGTCTCTCTAATATGGGAGAAGGAAGTTACTATTACAACGTGACTTTAGACGAAAGCGGCACTCATACATGGGACGACTTCCGTAAAGGAACATACGAAATCACCATCTCAAAAGATGGTTTTGAATCAAACTATGATGGTGTCGTTCAAGACATCTGGGAACCAACAGAGATAGAATGTATTCTTACGGAACTCTTAAACCCAATAGAAAATCTCTATGTCTCTCCTACCGGTTGGGTGATGTGGGATAATAATAACTCTAAAGAATTGACTTCATACGACATCAAATTGAACGGAATCTTTGAAGCTGAAGTAACAACACCATATTATCAACATGATATTGACGGATATGCTTTTGAAGAAGGTGAGAACTATACTACCACCGTCATCGCCAATTATTCTTCAGGTTCGAGTGCGGCGGTCAAATACACATGGACTTTCTCAGAATGCGATAACTTTGAAGGCGTATCAGATTTTGTAGTTAATAATGTTGACGGCAATAGTGTCTTGTCATGGACGATGCCAGAAGTTGAAAACGAACACGAATCAGACGGCGATAATCTATTCTACGACGACGGTATCAATGTTGACGGTGTAGGCAAGTTCGAGGCTGGTCCGTTCTATTGGGGAATCATGTTCACCGCCGACGACTTGGCTCCATACGTAGGACAGAAGATTCTGAAAGTGTCAACTTACGACTATGCAGCACACGATGGTGAGATACGTATCTATATCGGCGGCAGCACTGCTCCTTTGACATTAGTTCACTCACAACAATATTATTGCGCCGGATCACAACAATATATCGATTTCGAACTTACAGAAAGTGTCGCCATCGGTAATGAAAACATCTGGATCACTTTCTACAACTATAACGGACAATACGTAGCACCTGCCGGAGCAAACACTGGCAATCCTAACGGACGCTGGATCTCTTCTAACGGCGTGGAATGGTACGATATGTACTTGGACACAGGCTATGACTACACATGGAACATCCGCGCATACGTCAATTATGAGGGGGAATATCCAGGCATGGAAAAAGACATCATTGGAACCATGATTTACCGCGACGGCGAACTCATCACTGCGGAACCTATTGAGGCAACGACATTCACCGACAATATTTCTGACGGTGCTCAATATTCAATAAGAGTGGTTCACGGTGGTTTGCCAAACGTCACATATTACTCAATGTCGTGCATGTCGTATCCTGTTTCTGTTGAAGAAAACATGAGCGACAAAGCGGAGATCTATCCTAATCCGGTATGCGACAAATTAAACATCACTGTCGATGGTATTCAACGTATCACTATAACAAATTCTATAGGACAAGTGGTTTACGACAGAACCGTCAGTTCCGACAATGAAGTTATAGATATGACTCGATTTGAAGCTGGCGTTTACATGATACGCATCTCAACCGAGAACGGCGTAATCACAGAGAAGATCATAAAATAAAACAACACAAAATCATAACAAAAAACTCAGGGATTAAGATTAGTTCCTGAGTTTTTTTTATTATCATACAAATCCTTCAAAGATTCTGCATAGTCCGAAAGTAAGGGCTTTCTGACGAACATCTTTAAACCCGCATTCTTCCATCATGGCAAGAAAATCTTTCGGCTTAGGAAAGTTCATCACCGATTGCGGAAGGTAAGTATAAGCCATGCTGTCGCCGGAGATTTTCTTTCCGATAAACGGAAGAATATGTAGAAAATATAGTTTATATAATGAAAGCAGGATTTTATTTTGCGGCACTGACAGTTCCAATATCAGCAGATGTCCGTTCGGTTTCAAGACGCGTCGTAATTCACGAAGGCCATTTCTCTTATCTTCGAAATTTCTAATTCCGAAAGCGATGAAGGCCGCATCAAAACTATCGTCGTCGAAGCTGAGATTCTCGCAATCTTCCACTTGAAGAGTTATGACCGAATCTAAGTTCTGGGCAGCGACTTTCGTCTCCCCCACTTTCAACATCTCTTCGGAAATATCAACTCCCGTAACTGAGGATATTCCGGCTTTCGCCAAAGCGATAGTAGAATCTGCCGTACCACACGCCACGTCTAAAATCTGAGAATCTTTTTGAATCTGAGAATCTGAAAATCTGAAAACTTGAGAATCATTTTTCAGGTTTTCAGTTTCTGAGTTTTTCAGATTCTTAACGATGCGTTTGACGGCTTTCTTCCTCCATATTTTATCAATATTGAGTGAAAGTATATGATTTAATTTGTCGTATGTCGGGGCGATGTTATTGAACATCGAACGCACGAAATTCTTTTCTGCCATTTTATTTTTTTGTCAACAGTCAACGGACAACAGACAACAGTCATTGTCCATGTTTATTTCATTGTAAATTATTCTTCGTCGAGAGCAACCCGCAGGCGGCGTCGATGTCTTGTCCGCGTGACGCTCTTATCGTAGCGATGATGCCTTTGTCGTTGAGGCGATCGCGGAAACGTATCATGTCTTCATTAGTCGGGCTTTGCAAGTTGACACCTGGGATGTTGTGGAAACGAATGAGGTTCACTCTGCATCTCAAACTGCCAAGTTGTTTAGCGAGTTCTTTGATATGATCGGAAGTATCGTTCAAACCTTTGAAGACGATATATTCAAAGAAGACGCGACGTTGTCCGCTCCAGTCGTGCTGACGTATCGCATGTATCACTTCGCGTATCGGATAAGCTTTTTCCACAGGCATGATCTTCAGTCGCTCGTCATGGAATGGAGAGTGAAGACTGACGGCGAGGTTGCATTTTGATTCTTCAAGAAAACGTTTCATGTAAGGTATCACGCCTACTGTCGATACTGTGATGCGAGTCGGGCTCATGGCGAGACCCCAGTCGGAAGTCATCACGTTGAGAGTGCGCATGAGGTTATCGTAGTTGTTCATCGGCTCGCCCATTCCCATGAAGACGAAGTTAGTGAGCTTTTCATATTCAGGGAGGTTGAGAATCTGATTTAAGATGTCACTTGCCGGAAGGTTCTCCTGAAATCCTTGTTTGCCTGTCTGACAGAAGAGGCAGTTCATCTTGCAACCTACTTGTGACGACACGCATAAGGTGGCACGTTCTTTATCAGGAATGTAAGCCGACTCTATGAAGTTATCGCCGCCAGGGAAGAGATATTTCTTCGTTCCGTCTTTCGACTCTTGGACGGTGATGTGGTTTCTGTAGCCGGTAGTATAATTTTCTGATAATAATTGACGTGTTGATTTAGAGAGGTTTGTCATCTCATCGAAGCTGCCGCAATGTTTTTTATAGAGCCATTCGGTGAGCTGTTTAGCTGTAAACTTCGGCAATCCATGTTGATTGACGATCTCCTGTATTTCTGATAAAGATAAAC
>SUWS01000056.1 GCA_015061365.1 Lentimicrobiaceae bacterium
TTCCATAAAGAATATTTTCATTAGATTTGCAATCAGGAACTCTAAACTTAAATTTATGCCAAAGATCTACGAATATTTCGGGTTCATATTCTACTTTTATTCTAACGAACATGAACCAATCCATGTACATGTCATTCATGGAGACAAGGAAAGTATTTTTGATTTGATAATTCAAAACGGAGAATTAAGCAAGATTAATGTTCGAAGGAAGAAAGGTGCAGAAATGTTGAGTGAGAAAGATAGAAATATCGCCGAAACATTCATTTTTCGATATCATAAAGAAATAATCGATAAATGGATTGCATTCTTTGTTTTAAAACAGAATATAAAATGTAATGTTATCACAAAAAAAATATAAGTATGGAGAATCTTCAAATTATTAATGCCGTTATTGATGGAGAATTAATAGTTCGCTTATATTTCAACGACGACACCGTTCAGACTATTAATATCGGGGACTTCATCCGTCGCCACCCTCATCCGCAATACAACAGATACCTTGATCCTCAGTTGTTCAGCTGTTTCAGTATCGAAAACGGCAATATCGTATGGGGAAAAGACTGGGATTTGGTATTCCCTATCGAACAACTTCACAAAGGAGAGATCTTGTAGGACTGATTTAAACCAAGAAGAGAGAATACTAATACAAAAATCCCTCAATGAGTGCTTGATTTTTAAATTTTCGTCACTCAATGAGGGAAAGTATGTCAAAAATATATTATTATTCTGATACCGGTCGTATAGGCAAGCCATAGTAACGTTCGCTATGACCAATTCCTTCATAAAATCCAGTATCTATATCATAGCTGAGAAAATAGGCTAATTTATTATCAGAACTATCATACGGTGATGAAGACCAACAATAGCATCCATAATCTATAAAATATATCGATGGGCCGTATGCATGTCCTGCAGCTGGAAGAAACAAACAATTTCCATTAGGTCCTGTGACTTTTACGCCCAAGACACCATTTTTTTGTACAGAAGTCCATTCACACAGAGCAATCAATTCTTCCATCTCTGCTTTTGTTGGCATACGCCATGTGTCACCCCAATTAGAAGTTGCAGCGTCATATTGCGGATTTCCAGAAAAATCCGTCATTTGGACTCCCATAGTAGAACTTGTATTATATTCATTCTTAGGACTTATCTCACCCCATGAAAAGTAATTGCCATATTTTTCAGGAGCGTTTGCTCCAACATTATGTGTCGCCCACTTCAATCCGCTTGGCAAGCCAAGGTCAACATATTCATAACCACCAATATTACCATCGGGAGCATAAATATCTTTTATAGTTATGAAACTTTTCTGTTCACCGTATATCACCACATCATTAACTTTAGCATAAGCTTTTACATAATATAAGGTGTTATCTGTCAAGCCTGTCATATTACATGTAAAACTACCATCGCCAGTACCACCTACTACACAAGAAGCATATACATCTGGCTCTGGAGTTGTGCTATAACATATTCCTCTTTCATATATGTTTTCTGGTTCTGTCGAAGTAATTTCACCACCGCAAGTTGCACTATTTATGGTTATGTTCGTCACGTCATTGGTCATAACTATAGTCTGTTGCTCGCCAGTTCTGAAACTTTTCTGTTCACCGTATGTCACCACATCATTAACTTTAGCATAAGCTTTTACATAATATAAGGTGTTATCTGTCAAGCCTGTCATATTACATGTAAAACTACCATCGCCAGCACCGCCTACTACACAAGAAGCATATACATCCGGCTCTGGAGTTGTACTATAACATATTCCTCTTTCATATATGTTTTCTGGTTCTGTCGAAGTAATTTCACCACCGCAAGTTGCACTATTTATGGTTATGTTCGTCACATCATAAGTCGTAACTATAGTCTGTTGCTCGCCAGTTCTGAAACTTTTCTGTTCACCGTATGTCACCAGATCATTAACTTTAGCATAAGCTTTTACATAATATAAGGTGTTATCTGTCAAGCCTGTCATATTAGAAATAAAACCACCGACACCGCTGCCGTCAACAGTGCAGAAATCATCAATTGTAGGTTCAGGAGATGTGCTCCAACAAACGCCTCTGGCTTCAATTGTTTCTTCACCTTCATACTTAATGTTACCTCCACATTGTGCCGTTGTTTGGGTCACATTTGAAATCTCATTAGTAATGACTTCTATAAGGTACTCTTTTTCCTGAGTGACAAATTCTTTTTGTTCGCCATACGATAGCCCCACACTATTTGTCGCATATGCTTTCACATAATATGTAGTATTAGGCTCCAGACCTTTTATCTCACATTCAAAATTTCCTATTCCAGAACTAGATCCCATGCTCATAGCATTATCAATGGTAGGATCAACATTTGTGCTCCAGCATACACCTCTAGACATCACCTCTACGCCTCCATCATCGGTGACACTGCCAATAACTTTTGCTGAAACTGATGTTATTGATGTAACTTCTTTTGTTATAACCGTTGCCATTTCAGGTTCTGGCTTACATGACACAAGCATCAAGCTTACAAGTATCACAATAAAACAAATCTTTTTCATAACTAAATGTATTTATGTATTTATATCGCTACAAATATAATAATTAATTCATATTAATTCAAATTAATTTCAAATTAATTCAAAGAATCACACCATGGGTAAGAATTGTCAACCTTAGACTTTCTTTCCTCTTTAATCTTATGAAATTTTGTCAGTGACATCATCGTGGCATATTGTTTGACATTCCCGCGACAGAAAAAAAATTAACAACTTAAAAATATATTGATATGCAAACAGGTTCAATAGGTGTAAAAACGGAAAACATTTTCCCTGTAATCAAAAAGTTCTTATATTCTGAAAACGAGATATTTCTTCGCGAAATCGTAAGTAACGCCGTCGATGCGACAAACAAACTCAAGACTCTCGCATCAGCAGGCGAGTTTAAAGGCGAACTCGGAGATCTCACAATAAAGGTAGAAGTCGATAAAAAGAAAAAGACTCTCACCATCCGCGACAATGGCATCGGCATGACAAGCGAAGAAGTCGATAAATATATAAACCAAATAGCTTTCTCTGGTGCCACAGAATTCGTAGAGAAATTCAAGACACAGACAGAAGCGGAAGCCGCTAACATCATAGGTCACTTCGGATTAGGATTCTACTCTTCATTCATGGTCTCTAACAAAGTGGCTCTCATCACAAAATCATTCAGACAAGCTGACGACGAGAAAGGCGTCATCTGGGAATGCGACGGCAGCCCGGAATATACAATGAACGAGATTGCCAAAGGAACACGCGGAACCGACGTGATACTTTATATCGCCGACGACTGCGCCGACTTCTTGGAAGAAAGCAAGATTCGCGAACTCTTAAATAAATATTGTAAGTTCCTCTCGGTGCCAATCCAATTCGGAATGAAAACAGTCAACGAGCCTATCGAAGGAGAGACCGACGAAAACGGAAATCCTAAAACAAAATCCGTAGAGAAACCATGGATTATCAACGACGTAGCTCCACTCTGGAAGAAATCACCTTCGTCAATAGAAGACAAAGAATACGACGACTTCTATCACGTCTTATATCCGATGAACTTTGAGACTCCGCTCTTCCACATTCATCTCAACGTCGATTATCCTTTCAACTTGACAGGTATCTTATACTTCCCAAAAATCAAGAACAGATACGAATTCCAACGTAACAAGATTCAGCTCTATTGCAACGAAGTATTTGTAACAGACTCTGTAGAAGGCATCTTGCCAGAATTCCTCAGCATGCTCCACGGCGTGATAGACTCTCCAGACATTCCTTTGAACGTAAGCCGTTCATTCTTACAAAACGACCAGAATGTCAAGAAGATTTCAGGTTATATCACGAAGAAAGTCGCTGAGAAGTTAGAAGAACTCTTCAAGAAAGACCGCGAAGATTACGAGAAAAAATGGGACGACATCAGCGTCTTCATCGAATACGGCATGATAGCAGATCCTAAGTTCTTCGAGAGAGCAGAGAAGTTCATGCTTTTCAAAGACACCGACGGAAAATATTATACCATTGAAGAATACAAGAAACTCATAGAAGAAAACCAGAAGAACAAAGACAACCGCCTCGTTTATCTCTACGCAACTGACGCTGACGAACAATACAGTAACATAGAGAATGCTAAGAGCAAAGGCTATAATGTTCTTTTGATGGACGGCATCTTGGATTCACATTTCATCAGCACATACGAACAAAAATTCGGCGATTGCTCTTTCGCTCGTGTCGACTCAGCTTCTATCGACAAACTCATTGAGAAAGAAGACGACAAGATAGAATCTAAACTCAATGACGAACAAAAGGAAAACGTAAAGAAAGCTTTTGAAAACATCATCGATAAAGTCACTTACAACGTAGAGTTCAGCAATTTGAGTGAAGACGACGCTCCAGTGGAAGTGATCCAGAACGAGTTCATGCGCCGTATGAAAGATATGAGCGCGATGGGCGGCGGAATGCAGATGTGGGGTTCGATGCCAGACAGCTACACATTGATGCTCAACGCTAACAACCCAATCATCGCAGGCTTGGCAGAGAAGAGCGAAGAAGAACAAAACAACATTATCAAACAACTATACGACTTGGCACGACTCTCAAAGAATCTGTTAAAAGGCAAGGATTTGAATGAGTTTGTGAAAAGAAGTTTTAATCAAATATAAGCAATGAGCTACGAGTAATGAGCTATGAGCGAGACTCACGGCTCATTGCTCATTGCTCACAGCAAGAAAATTGAAATCATAACTTAAAAACATCGTAATATGAAAAACAAAAGAAACACCATTATCTTAATCGTCGGCGTTGTTGTATTAATTGCTTTCTGGTTTATAGGCAAATACAACGGTTTGGTCAATAAAGAAGAGAATGTAAATTCAAAATGGGCTCAGGTTGAGAACGTATATCAACGTCGTGCCGACCTTATCCCGAATCTCGTAGCTACAGTAAAAGGTTATGCCGAACACGAGCAGCAAGTCTTGACTGACGTCATCGCCGCTCGTTCAAAAGCGACATCAATGAATATCAACGCTGACAATCTGACCGAAGAAAACATACAAGCATTCCAGGCTGCGCAAGATCAGTTGTCGGGTGCTTTGTCGAGATTACTTGTGACGGTAGAAAAATATCCCGACTTGAAGGCGAACCAGAACTTCATGGAGTTGCAGGCACAATTGGAAGGAACAGAGAACCGCATCACCGTAGAGAGAAAGAATTTCAACGAAGCAGTAAAAGACTACAACACAGGCTTGCGCAGATTTCCTACTAATATAGTAGCCAACATGTTCGGCTTCGACAAGAAAGCATATTTCGAGTCGGCACCAGGTTCGGATGTAGCACCAAAAGTTGAATTCTAATTTTTGTCACGATGTCGGCGAGAATGTTTTTTAGCAAGGAAGAACAGCAGAAGATTGTATCTGCCATCAAAGAAGCTGAACTTAACACATCAGGCGAGATAAGAGTTCATATAGAGAACCGTTGTAAGGGAGAGACACTTGAGCGCGCGGCAGAGATGTTTTATGAATTGAAGATGGATCATACCGCCGCGCGCAACGGCATCCTCTTCTACTTAGCCGTCAAAGACCGTAAATTCGCCATCATCGGTGACGAAGGCATCAACAGAAACGTAGAACATGACTTCTGGAACGACATCAAAGACGAGATGACATTCAAGTTCAAGGAAGGACAATTTACGGAAGGATTAGTCTCCGGAATTTTGAAATGCGGAAACAAATTAAAACAATATTTCCCATATCAAAAAGACGACGTCAATGAGCTAAGCGATGAGATCTCTTTTCAATGAACAATTAACAGTTAACAGTTAATAATTGACAATTAATAGTTAATAATTGACAGATTTATGATACGTGCAAATGTCTGTAATAAGCGAAGATTTATCGGTTTATTTATCATCCTATTTACGGTTTTAACCAGCACCGCTCAGCAAATTCCGACGCGGCCTACTCCTCCCCGACTTGTCAATGATTTCAGCAATACTTTGACCGCATCGCAAGAAGCAAGTCTCGAGCGTAAGTTGGTAGCATACAACGACAGTACCTCAACACAGATAGCAGTCGTGTTTGTCAACGACTTACAAGGCACAACAGCTGCCGACTTCGCCTATCAGCTCGGCGAGAAATGGGGCGTGGGAACTAAAGAAAACAACGGCATTGTCGTCTTAGTGAAACCTAAAAACGACACCAAAGGAGAAGTCTTCATCAGCGTCGGCTACGGATTGGAACCATACGTCCCTGATGCGATAGCGAAGAGAATCATCGAGGACGAGATGATACCTGCATTCAAAAACAACGACTATTATTCTGGTGTAAACAATGCCATCGACATCATCATCGGGTTAGCGTCGGGAGCATTCACTGCAGAAGAATATTCCGATGAAGGTGCTGAAATTTTTATTTTAGTATTTTTCATCGCGATGATGGTAGTTATGATAGTTTTCATTAACTTTGCAGGTAAGGTCGGGAAGACATACTCATCAAAACACGACGACTCATCTATATGGAAGGCTTTGTTCTGGGCAAGTGTGTTTTCTAACGGCAACCGTCACAATCATCACAACCATTGGAATGACTTCTCAGGAGGTTCGGGAGGTTTTGGCGGAGGTTTCGGTGGTGGTAGCTTCGGCGGATTCGGCGGCGGCAGCTTCGGTGGCGGAGGCGCAGGAGGAAGTTGGTAATATTATAGAAATTGAAAACTGAAAGTTGAAAATTGAAAATTGGTTTAAGGTTTAATGCTTAAAGTTTAAGGTTAGATTCCGGTAAACTATAAAACTTCTAACTCTTGACTACAAAACTACTTTAAACTTTAAACCTTAAACTTTAAACTAAAACAATGAATACAATATCACTTAAAAACGCATCGATATATCAGCATGAGAGATGTATCTTGAAGAACGTCAATTTTGAAATTGAAGAAGGAGAATTTGTATATCTTATCGGCAAGACCGGCAGCGGAAAGTCATCGCTACTAAAGACTTTATACGCTGACCTTCCCGCCAAAGAAGGCGACATCATGATTGCGGGTTATGACCTCCGTAAGATCAGACGTCGCGACATACCTATGTTGAGAAGAAAGATCGGCATTGTGTTTCAAGACTTCCAGCTTCTCTACGACCGCAGCGTGGAAGACAACCTCTCTTTCGTATTAGATGCGACAGGATGGAACGACAAAACAAAGATATCAAAGAGAATCGATGAGGTGCTGCAACAAGTGGGACTGCTCCACAAACGTAAGGTCATGCCACATCAGCTTTCCGGCGGCGAACAACAAAGAATCGCGGTGGCAAGAGCCTTGTTGAATGACCCTAACGTCATTCTCGCCGACGAGCCTACAGGTAACTTGGATCCGGAAACGACCAACGACGTAATGGACTTACTCCGAGAAATCAGTACAAAAGGCAAGACAATTCTGATGGCTACACATAACTACAACCTCATCTTGAAATATCCGTCAAGAATCATCAAATGCGAAGACGGAATGGTGAGAGACTCTAAATAATTTACAATTAACAGTTTACAATTTACAATTATTAATCTTTCATTGTTCATTGTCAATTGTTAATTGTTAATTGTTAATTGTCTATTACCCCAAGATATTCTCTAAGGCTTTCTTCTGAGAAGTTTTCGTATCTATCAAAATATTCGTGCCATATTGGAAGTTGTTCTAAGTCGCCTCTAAGTATTTTATGTGTGTTGAAGATACTTCTGAAAAGCCAATTCATGGTGTCGGAGTTTAACAAATCAGCGACTTGATTATGCGTCAAAGGAAAGTCGTCATTCAGGATAAATAAGTTGGCGCTATTAAGAATATAACGCTGCTCGGCGTCGCAATGACAGACGATATTATTGCAGATGAAACGATAAACTATTTTCTCTTTAGCATTATAACAATCAATATCAGCCACCTGACGACAACCTTCTAAGTATGCATTAATAAATAAGGTTGGTGCAGCAATATTATCTTTAAAAATATCCTTACCTCTGAAAATAGGAACAAGTCCTTCCCTATTTTCTTTATGACATAATCTATTATTATTTCCCGTAATGATTCCCAAAGCCCAAGTCGCGTTATCTTTCAACGTGATATGAGGTTTCGAAAATAGTTTTCTAATAAGTTCACTTTCTCTTTCATCTATATGAAAATTCAGAATATGCTTAGGAATATCGAAGAAACTACCTTGCGAACGCAAATGTTTTTTAACATCATAAATCTCACAAGAAACAAAATTATCTTTGTCTGTGGACAAAGTCTGTTGTCTGTTGTCTGTTGTCTGTTGTCTTGTCACAAACGCCATCGCCTTAGTCATCAACCCTTTGAAAGGCTTGCCGTAATCTATCAGACGTTTTATATTAAGAGTCAATAACGATTTTCTCGCATCTTCAAAAGACGCTATGTTAAAGAAAGCGTCAGGAAGCAGAAATCCTAACATTCCATCATCTTTTAACATCTTTAATGAGGCGAAATAAAATAAAGAAGAGGTATCGTTGCTATTTCCCGAGTTGAATAAGTCGGAATATTTATCTCTGTCTTTCTTGTTGATTTTCTTACCCCAAGGAGGATTGGTAAAGATGTAGTCGAATTTGAAAACCTGAGAATCTGAGAATCTGAAAATCTGAGAAATGGACAATGTCTGTTGTCTGTTGTCTATTGTCTGTTGACCTAAATAATCTTCACAAAAGATATTGTCACTTTCATATCCGCATAATTCTTTGATACGTTTCTTTGTGATTGCGACCGCATTTTCATCTGTGTCAAAGCCATAGACATTTTCAGGAGCGAAACCTTTCTTTATTGCTTCTATAATAAAATTACCCGAGCCGCAACAAGGATCCAGGAAAGTCTTTCCCTCAACATCAGTGATGTCGCGCATCATATCTTCAACGATATATTGAGGCGTGTAATAAATTCCTTCCTTATTCTTATAAGATTCTGAAAGCGATGCTTCATAACTATCAGAAATTTCTTTTCCCGACAATTCTGAATTAATTTTAAGTTTTATATTTTCTGTAAGTTGTTTATGATTATGAATATCTTTGTATTGTTTATTAGCTCTTGATGAAAGTTTATTTTCATTAAGAAAATCTCTTTTGAAATCGTCTAAACATTTTTGGGTAAGACTGCCGTCTATCGTCTTCAAGGTGCCGTCCTTAATCCAGTTATGAATGCTCACGACCGAGACGTTCAGTTGTTCGGCTGCTGATTTGAGAGAGATTTTATTCATATATAGTTTAAAGTTTAAGGTTTAAAGTTTAAAGTAGTTTTCAAGTTGTGAGTTTAAAGTTTTGAAGTTTATTTTCCGGGTCAACAGACAACAGACATTATCCATTTCCTAATTCCCCAGGCACATCAACCTTAAACCCTAAGCATTAAACCTTAAACCAATTTTCAGTTATCAATTTAATTATTGTATCTGTCGCTTCTTCGATGTTATAGAAATTCTTCATATTTTTTCTTCGTCTCTCAATCTGGTGAGCGTCAAATTTACGAGGCATCAGTTCTCCAACCGCGAAACGTATTGCATTCTGATCATTAACGACATAACACAAACCATTGACATCTAATCCTTCAACCATCTTATCATTAACGAGGCAGAATCTACCATTGAATAATGTATTCAGTAATTTGAGTTTAAGTCCTGTTGCTTGTTCCGTCACCAAAATATTGATATGAGCGTGACGTATAAGGTCGAACAAGGTTTGGTCGTCTGGACTGTCGATGAGTTCCACATTAGGCACATCCTCTATCATTTTGGCGAGATGTGATGGAGGGTTCATGCCCGCTACTTTCAGTTTCACGTCAATTTTCTTGAATGTCTCGACGAGATATTCCGCCGCGGAATAATTCTCAGCTACAGAGAGGTTTCCATGATAAAGCACATAATCGCTGCTACCTTCTTGAATATCAACTTCAGTATACGCATTATATGCCGTAACCTTATAAACGTTCTTATATTTCTCCGAGAAATAATCGTAATCTTTTTGCGATATCGCTAATATCGCCTTTGCCTTATATAGGATCGATTCGAAATTCTTCAGCTTCGTAACCTCCTGCTTCAGATACATCTTTTTCTTTGAATCCACTTCAGCTTTCGCGAGATGTTCGTAATATTCATGTTCCACGTTATGAGCGCGCACTATCACATTTCTTGATTGGAATTCAGGATGCGTCAAGACGCTGCAACAATGCAAGCCTTCAAGTAATATCGGATAATCGTCTTTCAGGAGATTATCCCTCAACTGGTCACAGTCGCGCGAACATACGATATAAGGCAAAGAATTAAACAACTTAGCGACTTTCGTCTCTCTCTTATAATAATTTACGGAATGGCAGAAACTCTCCAAATATTCCGAATGTTCGCGACCATATTCAAAACAATGCAGATGTATCTTGACACCACGTTTATGCAACTCCTTGATTCTAAAGAAAACATCGATGACACCTCCGTAGTTGGCAGGATACGGTATGTCGAAACTTACGATGTGAAGATGTTTATCAGATGTATTGCTCATATATCTTTATCAATATTTGTTCTTCGTTTTCCCAGCATAATTCCTGAGCTGCGAAGTTAAGATTATTTTTCCATGTTTCCAAGGTTTCTTCATCAGATAGCGTCTCTCTAATTTTCTCCGCTATATGTTCTGGATTATGTTCCTCAATGAAAGTACCTACATTATAGTCTTTTATGACACGTTCTATCTCAGGCAGATGCGACGCCACTATCGGAACATTAGCTTGAACGTAGTCGAACAGCTTATTCGGAAGGCTGAAGAGATAGTTAAGGTTATTAGGTTTGTCTAATGTGAAACCGAGTTCTGCGAGACGCGTTATCGCCATCATTTCTTTATAAGGCATACGAGGGAAGAAACGAACTCTATCTTCCCAATGATTTTCAGCCACCTTCTGTTTTAATATCGGCAGCACATCGCCGCCACCTATTATTAACAGCATGCAGTCGTCGAGGTATCGCATCGCATCGACAAGTTCTTCCGACCCGCGATGGATATTAATTCCAGAACCTTGAAGAATTAAAATATGTTTGTCATCAGGCAGATTCAAACTTTCCTTGTCAGCAGGCTCCGGCAACATCTTACGCATTGGGATATTTCTTATCACATGAACCTTGATGCCGTACTTCTCACGAAAAAGATTCGCAATCGACTCATTGACAGTTATCATCTCTTTCATCTTTGGCAAGACAAACTCTTCAATAGATCGCCACACCTTCTGAACCTTAGGACGACTGACGAGTTCCGGCACTTCCGTAAAATACTCGTGACTGTCGTATATGAGTTTAGTTCTTTTTATTTTAGAAATCAAAAAAGACGGAAGCAAAGTATCTAAGTCGTTCGACAAAAGACAGTCGGCTCGATGAAATAATAAAAACAGAAACAACCTGATATTATACTCGGCATAAAACAAAGGACCTTTCTCGAAGATGAGTTTCATCCTGTGAGAACGATACGGACGCTCATCCATCGGCGGACTCTTACGTTGTTCACGACCTACCAACAACACCTCAAAACCAGCCTTCTGAAGTGTGAGACATGACTTATTGACTCTTTGATCTGTCACTAAGTCGTTGATTACTGATACTATTACCCGTTTCAAATCTTTTTTTTTTGAGTTTATAAAATTAATGTTTTTATGTCATACTTTTGCAGAAAAAAACTTAATTTTGAAAAAATATTTCTTATGGAAAGACAACAGACAACAAGCAACAGACAACAGGCTTTATCTAACAAGGCTTTGTCAGAATATAACACAATGGGATTTGAAGTAACATCAAAATATTTTTACGAGATAAAATCATTGAGGGAGATCAACCGACTTATTGAAGATGAAGTATTAAAGGGTGAGAAGACTTTGATTTTAGGCGGTGGAAGCAACATACTTTTCAGCGATGAATATTTTGACGGAACCATAATCTATTCAAATCTCAAAGGCATCATCGTTTCTCCTGAAGACATAGAAGAGTCGGAAGATTTCAATTCGTTAGATCCAGATTCAGTAATCGTAAGATGTATGGCGGGTGAGATTTGGAAAGACTTCGTTGACTTCACTATAAGTAAGAATCTTTACGGATTAGAGAACTTAGCTGACATTCCAGGCAGCGTCGGTGCGTCGCCAGTGCAGAACATCGGAGCTTACGGCGTTGAAGTTAAAGATTGCATCGACTGTGTTTATACTATTGATTTAACCAATGGCAACAGAGTGATATTCAATAACGAGGATTGTCATTTCGGTTATCGCGACAGCGTTTTCAAAAAAGAAGAAAACAAGAAATATTTCATCTTCGCCGTCGATTTCAAGTTAAGGAGAAATGCCGAGTTGAAGTTAGAATACGGCAATGTCAAAGAACATCTGCATAAGAGAAATATTGACTCCCCTACTCTTTCTGACGTAGCCAACACTATCAAGGCGATTCGCAGTGAGAAACTCCCTGAAGTAGGCGTTGTTGGTAGTGCAGGCAGTTTCTTCCAGAATCCT
This sequence comes from Lentimicrobiaceae bacterium, assembly GCA_015061365.1. Lineage (GTDB taxonomy): Bacteria > Bacteroidota > Bacteroidia > Bacteroidales > F082 > Limimorpha. The sequence continues at coordinate 12,506 of SUWS01000056.1, forward strand.
ATTATAGACATAGAAACCTTCAACGAACTTAAAGAAAGATTTCCCGAGATGCCATCATATCCTAACGACAAGGGCGTGAAAATACCAGCAGGATGGCTCATTGAAAAAGCCGGTTGGAAAGGTTATCGTGAGAATCATGTCGGTGTCTGGGACAAGCAAGCCCTCGTCTTGGTACATTACGGCGGAGGTAAACCAGAAGAAATCCTCAACCTTATGAATAAGATTCAGGAGAGCGTGAAAGAAAAATTCGGCATCGGCATCAAGCCGGAGGTGAATATCGTCTAAAGACAAGAACGTCACTTAACAATCAGGATCAGTTTCTGTCCTGGTGCGATGCTGTTAGGATTTTTAAGTCCGTTACAAACTATCACATCATCCATCTTAACCTTATTTCTCTTGGCGATATTTACCAATATCTCGTTCTTCTTGACGGTATGTATCTTACATTCAACGGAAGCTTTATCTTTCTTGATAAGATAAACCATACCCGCACCTATGTTATCGTTCTTGAGATTATTCCATTTTCTGAAATCGTTTCTACTACAGTCAAACAATTGACATATCTCAGAAACATTGTCACCTTTTCTGACCTTATAGGAAATCTTATATTCATTTCCGGCATCTACGACTTTTGTAATGCCGAACGAGACATTTTTGGTATATATTGTAGTAGGTTTTGAAGGAGTCTTCAATTCAGGTTTAACTTCCGATTCTGGTTTAGATTGAGTGTTTTGTTCAACTACAATATTCTGTTCCGGGACATCAGCAGGTTTTGATTCCGGGACATGAATCGGTTCCGGTTCAACGCTGACATTATCGCATGATGTCGTATCTTTCCAGGCTACGGCATCATCCGTTTTCATTTCTGCTGTAGTCGACTCTTTCTCATCTTTATCCCTATTAGCGAATATGATACAACTCATAATGATAAGTAATGGGATGATGATATACAACATCTTCTCTATCGAGAATCTGGATTTGGATTTGTCCGTCACCACGTCAGGATCAGGTTTCTCACTTTCAGGTTCCGACAATAATTGTTTATCATCATGACTCTTTGGATTATATGAAACGAACTCGCTTTTATTCCATGGACTGTTGTCTATCTTTATAAGTTGGAGCGTACAGTTATCCAATCCTCCAGGGCGGCCATCCTCGCCTTGCATGGCGAGATCTATGAGTTTCTCACCTTTCAGTTCGAGCGGGGTATCAAGTTTCATGATGTTTTCTATTGTCTTATCCGAAATCATTCCGTTCAATCCATCCGTACAGATCAGGAAGACATCTTCATTTTTCGGCTGAAGCATATCAATGGTAGGATCCACTTCACTGTCTATACCTAACGCCTTGAGTATAACATTTTTTCTCGGATGCATCTCAGCTTCTTCATCAGTAATCTCACCGGCATCAACCAATGTCTGCACGTAAGAATGGTCTTTGGTAATACGATGCAGTTTCTTTTCTCTACCGAGATACAGGTAGATACGGCTGTCACCCACGTGAGCTATAAAAGCGTTATTCTCTTGAAGCAACAGAACGCATACCGTCGTAGCCATACCATCAAAACCATGATTCGCAGAAGCGTAAGATAATATTCGTTGATTAGCGTATTGTATAGCATCGTTTATTGCCTGAGGCACGTTGTCATATTTATCATTAGCGAGGAACTCCGTTATCGCCTCCACAGCGATGGATGCCGCCATAGCTCCGCCCACATTTCCACCAACTCCATCACATACAATAAAGACATCGCCATTAGGGGTTTCCGCCATACCGCAATGATCTTCCTGTTTTGTTCTCACGTTACCTATAACACTTTTAACAAAAACGTTTTCCTGATTTATATTCGACAAGTTCATAGCAAAATTATTATATAGACAAATGTTAAACCGAGAACTCTATTACGTTCCCGATGAATAGACAATATATCTGCAAATTTAATAAAAAGTAATACACACAAGCAAAGAAATCGACATAAGTTAGACAAAAGATTTATCATGTTATTTTTCACAGATGATTCACATCAAATCCAAATTATCAATTATCAAATCATTAGCATTATCAACAAGAGTGTTTTCTATTGTAGCGAGATAAATTTGTGTAGTAGTCTCTGTTGTATGTCCCAATCCCGCACTTATAATTGAAACAGGAACATTGTGTTTTCTTGCAGACGTCGCCCAACTATGTCGCGCCACGTATGATGTGATATGCACTCCTGCATCTAACATTTCCGACAACTTATACAACGACTTGTTATATCTGTTTATCGCAAGACGATATTGTTTGTACGACATAACCACGTCGTCCGTTTCTATAAAAGGAAAGACAAAACTATCAGTCTTGTCTATATACCTATTAATAATACGTTCAATACTCGGCACTATTTTAATACACATCAGCTGTCCTGTCTTATGCCTGTTATAATATATCTTTCCATCCTGAATGGAATTTTTCTTCAGGAACGCGATGTCGACAAACGACATTCCACGCGTCAAGAAACTGAAGATAAAAACATCCCTCGCCAATTCCAATGATGAATCATGAGACAACTTCATTTTATAAAGCTTGGAAATAACAAACTCACCCACCGATCTCTTTCTCGTCTTGTCAATTCCTGTATAAACATTTTCAAACGGATTGTTCTGTTTGGTCAGTCTCTGCCTTACTGCTTTGTTGTAGACCGCTCTGAGAACTCTCATATAAAAGGAGACAGAATTACGCGACAGTTTTTTATGCACTAAATAGGAGTTATATCTATCCACTAAAGATTCATTAAAAAATCTGAAACTTACATCTTTTCCTTTCATAAATTCTGAGAAGCTTCTCATCGTTCTCTCATAATTCGCCGCCGTTCCGAATCGGTTCATAGCTTTAAGACTATCAATCTGAGTCTGCATATAACTCAAGAAATAATTCGATGATGATTTACTTATTTTTGCCATAACATATAATTTTAAAGTAATGATAAATAGATATTGGAACGAAGATAATATTTGTGAGACAGAATAAAAAAAACGGGTCCCATGTATAGAACCCGTCGTAAAAAAAACAAACACCCTATTAACTAATTCTCATATCAGTCCTTGAGGACTTTTTGTATAGAAGTGCCATTTTCTGTTGTTATTCTTAAATAATAAACGCCTGATTTATAGTTGCTCATATTTAAGGTGTAATTGTCGTCATTGACATTTATCTTTTCTATTGTCTGTCCGTTAGGCATAAAGACTGTAATTTCACGCATTCCTGTGCATCTTACATTCAATTCACCTTGTGTCGGATTAGGATAGATCTTAGCGTTTAAAGCATCATTTTCTGAAACGCCTACCGTGACATTGACAGTTATCTCCGACTCTGCTTCGCATCCGTTTGTTGTACCGACAACAGAATATTTTGTTGTTTCTTCCGGACTTACGGTTATAGTAGCTGTTGTCTCACCTGTCGACCACACGTATGAATCGGCGCCGCTTGCCGTGAGAGTTGTACTTTCACCTTGAGTTATCGTGGTATTACCTTCAATGTCAACAATTGGTGCTTCATGAACTGTCAAAGTCAAGTTTACTATACTGTCGCAATCGTAATCCGTTTCAAACTCAAGAGTTTCATTATATGTTCCAGCAGAAAGATTCGTCAGGTTGAAACCATTTTCCTTATAATCTTCGCCTTCGCATATTTCAGCTGTTATCTCTTGTTCGTATGATGGATGAACTGTCAAAGTCATAATAACCAAACTGTCGCAACCATGAACTGAAGAGAAGACATGTTCCTGGGTATGTACACCTGCTTCCGGTGCTTCAAAATGGAACACGCCATAGTTAAAGTCGTTGCCTTCACATATCGAAGTCTGAAGATTACGTTCATGAGTTGGATACACGGTAAGGTTCAAGATAATCGTGCGACCGTCTTCATTGATATATGAGTCTTGATAAGTACCCGGTGCCGGATTATTGAAATTGAATCCGTTCTCATTATAGCTCTCGCCTTGACATATCTCAGCATTATAGACAATAGGTTCCAAACCTTCAATTTCGCAAACGTTAAGAATTGGACGTGTCGGAGTTCCGTCATATTTCTCAGTCACAAAAGCCAAGAACAAAATGTTATTCAGATCTACATTAACGCCATTAGGAGCACCTATAGATTCAGGAATCTGGTAGGTGTAATTCTTTGTTATGAGAGTTCCCGCTGTTGTCGGACTAATCTCGTCGCCCCATGTTGAGGTAACGACATCACGCAAGACATGTTGGTGAACATACTGACCGTTCAGCATTTGAGACGGATTGTAATAATTACCTGACTGAGATCCTAAAATGCTATCCTGCAACATCATAATTGTAAGATAGTTTGTAGATTGTGAGCTATTAGCTGTATAATATACTTCCACTGTAATCTCTGCTGTACGAGTAGCATGATTCAATGTTACAAAGCCTGCTACATTAACTTCAGCCTGTTGTGCCAACTGTGTATTTGTATGACTTTCCCATTGATTTCTTCCTAAATCTTCAGCTGTTGAACGGTTGACATGACCAGCAGGAAAGCCTCCGATACCAAAGCCACTCGTAATTGCAGTACCATCAGTAGTATTCATATTTGGATAGGTCACAGGTGAGTAACCTCCAGCATGAATATTTACAGCCCATACTCTGCCAGGATTGTTTGCCATTATCAGATTAGCGATACGATGACCGTCAGGACAGAACTGACAATTTCTACCGGTAAACTCTTCTATTATAACATTTCTGTTCTGAGGTTGTGTCGAGACATACTCTTGAGCTTTCAGAAATGAAGGTAAAAGCGTGAAGAATATTAATGCTAATACAATTTGTTTTTTCATAAATCAAATAATAAGTTAATCTGACATTTATAAAAGAAACTGAGAATCCGAAAAATTTCTCAATTTCCCGGATTCTCAGTTTCTAAATTTATTATAACACTGTGATACGTTCTGTTGCAACGCCGTTAGCTGTCACGATGCGTACCATGTAAACGCCTGCTTCATATTGTCCCATGTTGAGGATTTCGCTGTCTGAGTTGACAACTCTGTCTAACATGACTTGACCTAAAGCGTTTGTTATTGTGATAC
>SUWS01000057.1 GCA_015061365.1 Lentimicrobiaceae bacterium
CGATGTCATACTGAGGATATTCTTCCTGGAAGTATTTAAGAGCTAGGAGGGCACGTTTACAGTCCTGGATCTCATCAAGGATGATCAAGGTGTCGTGCGGGGTAATTCTTACATTGTAGAGTGATTCGAGATATGCGATGACCTCCAAAGGATTGATATTTTCCTTCAGGAAGTTGCGGACATCAGGAACAAGGTCAAGGCTGACGCGGACATAGTTCTTGTAGTGTTCTTCTCCGAATTTTTCGAGAATGTATGATTTTCCTACCTGTCTTGCTCCTTGAAGTATGAGGGGTTTGTGGCCTGGTCTGTTTTTCCAAGCAACGAGTTGTTCTGTGATTTTCCTTTTCATCGCAAAATATATTAACCGAGGCCAAAATTAATCAAAAACTATGAAAAAATCAAAATCGGAGTGACTTTTTCATAGTTTTCGATAATATTTGAGTTTGAATCCGCGATTTGCAAATCGCAAATTCTCATAATTTAATAGGCACTTTTCACATAATCCGTGCTATTTTAAGGGGTAATTTTCACATAATCCGGCCGATTTTAAGCCGGATTTTCACATTTTCCGGATTTTTGATGGTGTGTGGAATTGTACAAATCTGGCAATATAGTGCGTTTGTTGCCAAAATTGTACAAAAAGATAAAGCCCACAACTGAACTAACAGTTGCGGGCTTGGTCAATAGAATTCGGCGGTTATAACGCCTTGAGGATTACCCCAGCTTCACAGTAGCGAGCATCTCGCCTGACTTCTCTCCGGTCTTGGTATTTACGTAGAAATACTTCAAGAAGACCTTCGGAGCGGCCTCAGTTACTGCTCCATGAACGGCCTTGTAGTCGTCCTTGATGTTGATCATCTCGTTAACGACTTCGCGAGCTGCGCCAATATGAACGGCTTTGCAGTATGCACGGCTGATACCGTTTGACTGAGGAGCAGATCCCTGGATGATGAGTCTGAGGTCAGCAGTGTTCTCAGGTATGTCGGTAAGTTGAAAGTTGAATGCATCTGCAGAGGTATCGAGGTCTGCTTCAGCCGGAGTATCAACGCCCACGAGGGTTGGAGGACTCCTTTGTTTTTGGTATTAACTTACCGATGCAGAAAGTGTAGATGATTATCAATCAGCCATTTAGCACTCTAAAAGGTACAACCGCTCATTTAGCAAGTCGTTGAGAATGTGTAAGTTGGTGATTTTCAACGCACTTTTCGCCTTGTACCTCCATTTTGGAATGTAAAAGTAAGTGTAATTTCTTGAATATCAAAACCCGAGGTACAAAAACTTGCAAAAAATCGCATTTTTCACCCCGAAAAGGTACAAAAACGGCTCTGAAACCGATGCTGGAATCAGAGCCATAATTTTGTATAGATTTTAGCGGTTCATCACAGTTTCTATCTATGGAGCGTTATAAAAAATTTATCGAGTATGTGGTTGCTTTTAATGGATTATTCTATACTTTGAGTTTAGAATAAAAGAGTAAAGACAACCAATAATCGGCTGCGTGTGTTTGTTGTTCCGAAATGACCGTTTCCGAAACAGCGGTTTCGCAACTGCAATTATACTACACTTTTCTTATCCCACATAATTATGCGTGGAGATTTAATATCCAGCTACATTGAATGTTTACTACAATAGGTTGCCAGCAATAGAATTTTCTTTTGTAATTATCTTCAAGCCATTACTTAAGTAAGAGCGATTCTCAACATGTAGACTTTTCTAATAGTGTTTATATGTCGGTTTTGTTATCATATATGCAGATAAAAATCAAAACTTAGTACCATATAGTCTATCGTATTCATCATATGCATATCTATCTGTCATACCTCCAATATAATCAATTATACATCTATGCAATATGGATTTGTTATCTTCTACATAATCATTAAATGTCGCACGTTGGAAAGGAATCCCTATTTGTTCACAGAATGAAGCGATTGCGGTGTCTGGTAATTGCGTAGGATTATTTGAGAATGCACTATATAACTTACGAATTATGTATTCTCCTTTTCCATCCATAGTTTGAGCTGGATATGACGAAAGTACTGACATTTTCAAAAACTGTTGAAATGATTTGTCGATTTGAATCAATTCGTCTGAAAAAGAAACTACTTTCTTATAAGCTTCTTCAGGTATGTTTGATTTTACATTTGCAAAGTCTTTTTGCGAATGTATGTTGTATTCTATACCTAATGCTCGAAGATTGTCTCTTGTTTGAGTGATTGCATTTACTACATAAATATTTACCACTAAACGCGAATATACAGAGGCGAATACCGGATTAGACAAAGAATCAAAACCCTCTTTTAACTTGCTAAATGTTTTTTTGTCTACCTTACTAAACAATCTTTGGAATTCAGCCAACTTTTCAATAATGGTTTTTCTATTTACGACCCCGTATAGCAGGCTATCCTCTATATCATGGTGTCTCTGAGCAATTTCATCAGCTAACGCAACAATTAAACCTTCAAAAGACCAATAGTTCTTAATTGAATTAAGATAGTTGTCATATATGGGATTTTCTGTTTTAATGATCTCTTTATTAATTATATTCCCTTCTTGATCATATTCAGCGATGCGTTTGATAGAGGAATGGTGAGCTATTCCCCACAATACATATTTAGTTAGATTTAGCCCCTTGGAATCTGGATAGTCAGCTCCTTTTTCTAATTCACAAAGTAAACGTAATGCTTGAAGATTGTGTTTAAACCCTCTCTTTTCAGGAAGAGTGTCAATGTCATTTTCCAAAATGTTCCGCAGTGTTCTTTCTCCTATATGTCCGAATGGTGTATGTCCAACATCGTGTCCCAGAGCTATAGCCTCAACCAGTTCTACATTCTGGCACAATGCAATAGCTATGGTTTTTGCAATTTGGTTTACTTCTAATGTATGTGTTAATCTAGTACGTATATAGTCATTGTTTTGCAACATAAACACTTGAGTTTTTCCTCGCATCCTTAGAAAAGATTTTGAGTATAGTATTCTGTCCCTATCTTTTGAAAATTCACCACGATGTGCTTGATGAATCTCAGGCTGTACCCAACGTAAATTAGCATCTTTATGTAAATTTTTAATAGGGGCCGAAAAATGATTACAATTAAAAGCCATAACAAAATTATTTTATTATTAATGAAATAGTTACACACGCAGAAAATAGTTGCCATTCTAGTCTGTCACTCTATAAGTGATATATTTGAAATTTTCTTATTCCTCCTGCTCGTAATAATACGAGTAGTCGATACCCTTCATAAAGGTTTCGCGGTCATTGATCTTGTCAGTCAATGCAGATTTCAGAAGTCTTTTGATATCCGATGGATCAACCACACTTTTTCGCATAGCGTTCAAATAGTCGTTCTTATCAATCTTACTCCAATCGACACACTTCTTCAATGAACGCCTGAACATAAGGTCCAGCCAAATGCGAGTGCTACGACCATTACCCTCCATAAATGGATGAGCAACATTCATTTCAACATACTTGTCAGCAATCTCATCAAATGTGATTTCTGGCATATTTTCAATTGTCGGTAAGATGGTTGAGAAGTGCAATGCATTAGCAAATGTAAATCCGCTCTTACTAATGTTCTTGGTGCGGATCTGCCCTGCAAATTCATACAAACCACCAAACAGGTAGGCGTGAATCTGTTGCAAACATTTAATGCTACCTGGCTCCAAACTATTCAGCATACCACTTTCAAACAACGAATAAGCCTTCTTGCGACTCTGCCCGTCAATGGTATTGTCGCTGTACGTAAACCAGTCGAGAAAATCAGTACTTCGCTTGCTTGGAATAGCTTTTACTAATTCGGTTATATCGTCTTGTATAAAGCAATCTGTGGCATATTTCTTACCATCGGCAGCAGTTAATTTCAGTTGTATACATTTTGAATACAACTGAGAATTTTTAGTCTTCAAGCGACTTTTTACAGTACCCCAGTACACACGTGGGCGAGGGCTTTCTGTAATGGCAGCCACAATATCAACCGCCGAGAACCACCATTTGGATTTTTCCTCATCCCAAATGGCTCGCACCTCACAGTCATTGTAGAATCGAATGGATATTTTTGACATACAATATTCTGTTCAATCAATTAAAGAGAATTTAGTCCAATGATTCAGGCTCATCATCTTCTTCTAATGTAGATGAAGTTGCATCAAAAGTTAAGAATATCTCCAAGAATGCTGTTTCCTTATAAAAATAGTTCGGATTATCAATTAATTTATCTTCTATAAAATGAAAACCCCAATTGGCATATTCTTCCATTGTTTGCATAAGAGCATCTACTGCCTTTCTTGCAGTAACTAAGTTCTTGTCAAGAGCGATGAAATCAAAATCCGTTTTTGCAATTAATGCAGTGAATATAAACTCTCTTAATTTAGGATAGGCTTTTCTCCCTTTAACAGAATCAATGTTACCCCAATACTGAATAGGCTGACCAAACGATTTAATTTTTGTACTATCATCTATAAGTTTTCTCCTTTGATTATAGTATAGACCTATAAAAAATGCAATGATAAAAATTTCGTAACCAGCTCCAAAGAGTTTACCTTTGGCATCACCCAGTCTAGTCACACCTTTTCCATAATCACTGAAATTCTTAATAACAGAGTCTTCATAGCGTTTTTCCCAATTAGGATTACGCTTTGCCCATAAATCATATAATTTTTCAGCTGCCATATTTACTTAATTTCTGTAGTCAATGTTCGTATTGTAGATAAATCTTCCTCATCGTAACCAGCCTGTTTTTGAATACGATAAACAGAGCAAGATAGTTGATTAATCTTTTCATAATCAAGCTTTCTTTCCCATGTTTCTCGATCAAATTTTAGAAGGTCTTTAGTAAATATAATACACTGTTTGTCAATGTTGTCAATTATATTATAGAAAACATCCTCCTTAAATTCTCCAAAAGAAGATGTAGGTGCATCAAAAATTAATGGGTAATCTTCATCACGTTTCAATGTGGTAATATTAGATATGGCAAATAGTACCGACATATACATGGTTGTTTTTTGCGCTCCTCCTGGATTTGTGATAGGGGTATTGTTCGAACTATATAGATTAATTCTTGCAGACCCATCTGCTGTCTTTATAATACGTATTATACCACGAAAATCCTCAGCGTTTAATTTTTTAAGATACAAGTTTGCCTGACTCTCAAGCATTCGTAAGAAATCTTCGACATTCCTATTCTTCGCAGCCTCGAAAGCCTTCATGATTTTATCAAGAGCAGTATGTACTCGTTGATACACTCGCACAATACCATTAGACGGAACAATCTTATTCTGTTCCTCTTTAAGTTCTGCCTTTTTTTCTTCTAATCCTTCTAATTTATGTTGTAACTCGAGAAGATCAATAGATGCACGTTTGCTACTGTCCGATAGTCCTTTGAAATCTTTGAAACTCTTATCAAGCATCTCTTCGGTTAAATCTGGTGTCTGAATCAATAGTTGCATCTTAGCATCTTCAGCCTCGCTCAAATCTCTTGTGGCCTTTTCTAACTCTATTTTTCTACTTTGAACGAAAGAAAGTCTATCCGCTATAACTGTTGATAATTTAGAAATTTCTTGTTCTGTATCACCACTTAGTTGTATACTGCGAGTATGTAATTCATTTATATATGAATTTTCAAACAAAGGTTTCTCTAGAATTTCAGATTGCTCTGCCAATTCTGTTTCTTTTCGGATATGTTCCAGATATTCATTGAGTTTATTAACCATAAAGTTATAGGCATCACTGCCTTTTGGGGCAGGGCTACCACACACCTTACATATTTCATCATCTATCATCTCCTGCATAGTTTCTTTATCAGGAAGATTCCATGGGAGAGGAGTTGCATCATTGGCCAATTTTTGGATTTCTTTTATAGCTTCTTTTTTGCCCTTTTCTATAGCAATACGCTCATCTTCAGCTTTCTGTAATCTGCGTTTTTCTCTACTTAAGATAGATACCTTTTTTTGATAATCACTTAATATAGATGGAAATGCTCTTAATATCCACATATCATCCAAAAGCATTGCATTATAGTCAAGATCTACATATGACCTTAGTCTTCTTTGCTCTGCTTTTTTCTGCTCTATGCGAGACTTTATATCCTGTAGATTTTCGCAAGCATCTTGATTTTCCTCAAGCACACGCATTCTGGTCTCATAGTCAGAAACTGCCTTCTCTTTTAAAGCAATTTCTCTTCTTGTGTCGGAAATATCGCTTTGAACTCGTGTCATATCATACTCTATACGTTTAATTATCTCTTCTTGTTTTTTGTCTTTACGCAACTCTTTTGTAACCAAACTATCTGACTGTTGTTCAAAGAACTCTGTCATCTCGACAAGGTTGTCAAATTGTTTGATACCAGAGAATGTGTCAACAAGTGTTTTAAGAGCCGTATTATTATCAAAGACATTGAGTTCGCGCTCTCCTTTGAATAGACAATAACGACGGATTACTGTATCAAAGCAGGCCTCCAATAGATGTTGCCCGTTTCGATTCTGTCTTTCAGATCCAACAATTGCATAACCAATAAATGAAAAGTCTCTAGTTGTTATTGAACCATCAGAATTCTTTTCAAATATAAATTTCTTACAAATTTCTTTTTCCCCACCATGCTCAAATATCATAGTCACTGATACTTCATCAACATCACCGATGCCAAGTTCCATTTTGCGCATCTCGGAGATATTACTTTCGCTCTTATTTATTTTACTAGTGTCAAATAACCATTCAAGAGCTTCAAAAAATGTGGTTTTACCATCACCGTTATCTCCAATCACTAGAGTTAATCCGTCTGACAGCTCAAATTGATTCTCCCCATAGTAACTGCGGAAGTTTCGTATTATTATTTTATTTAATTTCATAACTTCTGAATCAAATAATTAGAAACTTGATTGTATATTTCTTTTTGAGTATATCTGTTCTCATTACCATCAATAATCATTGCCACAGCTCTGATAATTGCATTCTCAGAATCAAGAGCATCAGATATAGTTTCAATTCCTGTTGGTGTGTACTCACCCAACTCCGACAGTTTAGTGTCTGCTAACACTGCTTGGAGTATTTTGTCTCCGTTAGAAAAATGGGTAGCCATAGTAGTTAATTATATAGTGATATTTGATATTGTTCTAATATGTTATCCAAAACATTAAGAGTGTCATTACAATTTTCCGACAAAATTGCAAAATCTCTAACTCTCCTTATCTCATTGGAAACCAAATTTTTCTCTATTTCTTGACAACTTGGGTCAAAATTATTATCTGGTATAACAACAAGATCATGTATTACAGCAAATCTTTTTTCTTTGTGAGTTCTAAGGACTCGACCTCTACGCTGGATAAATTGCCTTGGATTTCCCGTGCTTGCACAGAATATAGCTAATTCACTTCGAGGAACATCAACACCCTCATCCAGACACTTCATGGATGTTAATACATCAATAGAACCGTTCGCAAAATCTTTTAGCATAGCATCTCTATCTGAAGACTCGGATGTAAATTGCCTAACTACAATATGAGGATTAAGGTCTCTTACTATTGATGTATATTCATTGATAAGATGAACAGTGTCTTCATCATCTTTAATTGTATCATATGAATCAAATATGTCTGCTGTATAGTCATCCGGTTTGTTACCCTCTGGTACATATACTAATGTATATTTGATTGTTCCTGTTTTGTCAAGATGTTCCTTCAAAATATTTCGGAAGACATCTTTTTTGTTTCTAGCTTTGTGGATAATTTGCTTACGTTTAAGTAAAAGTCTTTTTAAAATCTCTTTACTATCTTCATCTTCTCGATTGATTATTTTAGCAATTCTATGAGACAGCTCTATATATTCCGCCATTTCATCATCAGTAAGTTTCACCAAATGAGGATAATAATAGTATTTACATAAAGCTCCTTTTTGAATTGCTTCTTCCATTGAATATTCAAAAGTATACGAACTATCACAACCGAAGAAATCCATTAAACGAATATTCCCTTCTTCATCAAATTGACGTTCAGGCGTTGCAGATAGACCAATTCTACGGAGATATTTAATATCATTCAAACGCTTTACAATTCTCCCACTACCCATGTTATGAGCTTCATCTGCTATTAACAAGAGTTTCTTTTTAGGTAGTTGATTTAGTTCAATAAAGTTATCTGACCTAATAAATGAAGCATATGTTGATATAATAATATAAGATTGCTTATTGTCTGGATTTGACAATTCTAGCATTCTAATATTGGACAAAGAGGTTTGCCATCCACTATATTTAGAGCAGACTTTTATGACATTACCAAAATTAAATTTAGCACATTCTTTTTCCCATTGTTCAACTAATGTTATGGTTGGAACAAGTATCAGAGCTTTATAGCATCCTGTTTTTTTATATATTTCGAGCAGGCAGTTTAGTGAGGTAATGGTTTTACCAGTACCAGTTGCCATTGCAAATAAGCCTTTTTGTGTGTTACTTTTCCAATTTTCAAAAGCTGCTATCTGATATTCTCGTGGTCCAGATGGATAAGGGAAACATGGAGTAGAGATTGTGAAGGTAGATTCACACTTGTTTGTGTTTTTAACTTTTTCAATAATTGCCTCTAATCTATCTTTAGCTTTTTCTAACGCTTTATGAATAGATACCGAAGTTATATGTTGAGAATGTTTTTGTAAAATATTGTATTCTGATTCCAATAAATCAGTTAAGGACTTATTCTCTGCGATATTTGTAAGTTGAGTTTTAATGTTTTCTACAGAAACATAGGAAACAGTTGTGTCTTTTTCTTGAATAATTTGTTCAATTTCTTTTTGTATGGCATTTATTTTAGCAATTTCAATGCTTCCATCCCAATCACATGAAACCGTTAAACTTTCAATATTGTCAATTAATGCAGTTCTTGAAAAATTGCATGAGCCATCAAATCCTACAACGTTTATTCCATCGTAGAAAACTCCAGACTTGGTATGTGATATACCTAAACCTTCTTGTGGCGATATTATTTTTATTTCAATTCGGTTGTTCCTGATTAACCAGGATATACAATCGAAAAAATGTTTATCTCTTTCCGAGAGTGTTTCATATATGTTTTCAATGTCTGACAGGTCAAAATATGGCAAACTCATTTCAGAGTTAATTCCTTTTGCTATGGCATTTTTATCGTTTTCTGTTAGTATATCATTTATGATTAGTCTCATCTTTCCACCATTATATAAGAAAGTGGCAAAACCATTAGCAAGTATGCTGATAGCAGAAGAAGAGAAGAATCCAAGCATTAAATCAAATCGTGTAGCATTACACAAACAATCTGAGAAGAAACCAACAGGTTCCCACTCAGTGCGCGATTTGTAACGCCTATGATTTGGCCATATAATTTCAGTCTTAAGCATTATTTATAAGCATATTAAGATGTTCTTGAACACTGTCCCTATCTATATTTTTAACTAGTTCATATCGTTGATAAAAATCTTTAAGATGTTTTTCTTTTAAGACGGAGGAATCGTAGATATAGACAAACAAATATTTTAATAAAATCTGGTTATTTACCAGCATAGTTTTTGATACCGAGTTCCATATAATTTTATCCCACAAATTACCAGATACATTTCTATCAATTTGACAATATTTATTTAAGATATTTTCAATAGTCACGGTATTATCTTCTGTCAATATATACACAATAGCCTTAATCATTTGTAATAATGTTACTGGTCTAAAAATTATATTTCCTCCAGTGTTATTATCACGATACCTGCTAGCTGCAGTTTGCGGTTCCGCTTCTAAATATTCTTTAACTTCTGGGAAAACTTGTATGAATAATCGCCAAAAATTATCAATATAGTCACAAAATGATGATATTAGTTTTTCATCAGGACGGGTTTTAAGAAAATCCCTCAATTTAGTTCCACTAACAGTCCTCTTGAAGTAATACCATTGAAATAATTCCGCATTACACTCATACAAAGTGATTAACGAAGTAAATGAGCTTTTGTCAGTTGTTGCAATTGACTTAGTGTTCGATACTTTCATCCTTTCTCCACTAAATAGCGGGTGTGACTCTAGAAGTTCTCGTGTTGCAATGGCAACTATATCATCTTCATCAAGTGCAATAATATCACCTAGTTTTACAGGTTTAGCATATCTATTGAGAGTTGAAAAAATTCTTCTTGATTTTTTCATTCCTTCGGTAGAGGTACTATGGCCAATTAGCATTACACTAATTGTTTCGTTAGCTAACGCTGGATTTTTCTTTAATGCATCCTTGATGCCTTCTACTCGATGTTGACCGTCTACGGGAAAGATTTTCTCCCTGCCATTTAGGTATAAGATGCCTACATTAGGGAATGTGTTGTCCTCTAGCTCAAAACGTATTTCAGTCCATTGAGGCTCTCCATCATATACAGCTAATACAAGTGCGTTAAAAAAACGGTCATTTCTATCGAGGATATATTGCTTAATTTTTCCACTATTATCTGTTAATGACCTTTGTATTCGTTCTTTCAGTGGAGCAGATGTGTAAATCTCTCCTTCCACTTTCTTAACCAAGTCATTAATCTGCTGAAATGTAAAATTAGCAGAATAATATATAGTGTTGCCTATTTTGCCTCTTATTGCAGGAATATTCATATCTATTTTTATTATTGAAATGCAGGAACTGCTGGTTGCACATTAACTTTATCTGGTATTTTTTCATTCATTGGAGGAAGAATTGCTCGTATCAATGTAGCTTCAGCCTTGTCTATAAAAGTATTATCAGTACTGGCATAATATCTGTAATACAAATGATTGCGCCACAGTCTAAACATTTTCTTAATTAAAACTCTGTTTGTTTCAGAATAATACTCCATAGCTCTCTTCCTTATGTTTTGATTGTCTGTATATCGACTCCTGCCAACATATAGGATATGATTCTCAATAAATGTTAAGTTTGTACCTTTAATGTAAAATATGTATATACCACCAGTATTATCAGGGATCTCTTTAATCTCATCAGATATGACAGTATTGGTAGCATCAAGATATTTTATTTCATTAGACCATGCCGCTTCATCCCTAATAGGATTGTTTTCTGGTAAGGCATTATCTTGCCATCTTGATGGAGTATGATAATACTCTATTCGATGTATGGCATTGTCATCATCTTCTTCAACAAACGCTCTGTATAGCATATTTTATCATATAAAACAGTTTGCACAAGGTATTTCATCGTCATCGTTGAACATATCTACAAGTAAGCCACTTGTTGCTTTTGCTTTCATGCTCTCTTGCTTTTTGATATAATCCAACTTTATCTGGCGTACTCGATCTGGATGGCTAAGTTCGGCAAGAGTTTCTCCCTGAATCCAAGTGTATCCATCTTTCTCGTATTCCATTGATTTTTTATAGAGTTCTGGGTGCTGTTCAAGAAGCCAAATCCACTCGATACGCTGCTGGAAGAAGCAGAAATAGCAACCTGAACGGCTACGGCAATATTCACCTTTTTTACCATCAACTTCGAACTCGATTGGATTGTAATATGCAGGTACTCCAACACCACTCTCCTCCAAAATTCTAAAAATATCCTCTTTGACAAGAATGTCCTCGTTGTCTATTAAAGGGAACTCCTCTAACTTTCCAACAGGATAATCAGTCGTTTTAAGAAATTCAAAGACAACTCTATTGAATGTCTTTACACTTAAATCAAGTAAGGCATTCAATTTGCGGCTATAGTAAAATGACCTGTTGATCGGTGTTGATGCAATTTCAAGAGCCTCTTCTTTGATATTGTTAGGAGCCCACTGCTTGTATAGTTCTGTAATCACCTCCAAATTGTCATTATGTAAAGCCTTATGTATAACATCAAGACTCCATATGTTTCTTCTAAACGGAAAGACTGCCTGTATATTAGGTTTTGTTGAAACATAACCTTCTCGATCTTCATCACCACGAATACCAACATATGATACCGCAGGCTCATCTCCAACAAATCGCTCAAACTCAGCTAATTTCATCTTCTGCGTGCACCAACGAGCCTGAGGTGATGGCAAATAGCCACCACTAATCTTTAAGAAGTGATCAAACGGAGTCGGTTCTGGGCTACCTTCCGCAGCCTTTAGTCTTACAACTCTGCCAAGAAAGGATTCTAAGTTGTCGACTAACTTTTCTGTTTCCTCCAATTCGCAACCAGTATCAGAATTGTAGTATTCAACCTCTAGTGTGGGATATTTCTGCTTCATATAAATGGCCAAAGCAGCACTATCCTTTCCTCCAGAAATACCTAAAACATGTCTTACCTTAGTCATCATTTAATTTCTTTTTAATTATACTCAAAAGTGCGTATGCATCAATATCACTATCTCCTGATAGAAGTTCGTTAATTCTTGTCTCAAGAGCTTTTGCCTGCTCTGCCTTTGTTGTGCTCAATTGAATAACCTGCTGTGTTGATACGCCATCATTTGCAATCATCTCGAAACGGAAGAAGTTATCATCGCTTGTTAGGCCCTTGTTACTCAACTCTGCATATTTGAGCAACTCCTTAAAAGAATGTACGAGGTTATCAATCAAATAAGCTTCTTCCTCATCCATCATAGACTCTAATTGCTTATCCAATACAACATAAGCAAGCGACTGGTACCAAGTTGCTCTGTCTGTGTTTTGAGCCAATATACGAGTTAAGAATATCCTTTGTCGCTCCGTTAACAAGTATGTTTTAATAGAAGAGTAACGATGCTCCAACTCAACTTTGTACGATGTATATTCTTTAGACTTCAAGCCTAATTCTTCTACAAGTACACGCTCCAATCTGTTAATAAGATTAGAGTAGCACATACGAAGATCTCGAATTGCCTTTTGCAACAACTCGACATATCTTTTTAACACTTCATCGTTGTGCGCAATCTCAGCATCCTTAAAGCCCAAAGCGCGAGGTAGATCATCAAAGAATGTCTTTTCAGGATCCTTTGCTGATGCTAATGCTGTGCGGAACTTAACGGTTGTTTTGTCGAGACGCTTAGTCTGTTTTGCATACTTGTTAAGCTTCTTGTAGAAAATCAAGAATGGCTTAATAGTCTCAATCAAGCTGTCTGCAGTAAATTCTGCATCCTGGATTATTCCCAAAGCCTCACGATACTTGCTAAACAAATCCAATTTTACACCCTCAACATTAAACGCCTTTACAGAGAAACCAGCAGGAGACTTCTGCATAATGTCTAATACCTCACGTGTAATCGTGTGGATATAGACGCCTGCATCGTTGTACAACGAATAGTCATTCTTCTTAATAATCAAGAATGTAGGCAGCCACAAATCAATAACACCTTGCTTCAGTTTGAATGGCCGTGAACGTAAAATCTTGATAAGTTCACCCAGCTTGCGAGGCTTTTCCTTCGTGCTATCCAAGAAAGCTTCACACACATTCCATAGAGGCATAAAACTCTCAACACGAGGCTCTCCAAGTAAATACTCTCTACCCATGCGTCTATGGATACCCGTGTTACGCAAAAGTGTTAAATAGATGGTCTTCTCTGGTGGGAATTTACCATCTTCGAAGCCAAGATTCTCCTCAGCGCCATTATCTAACAAATGGGCAAGGAAATTGACGCGTGCAGTAGAAATCGCACTACTTGGCTTATGCTTATTGACCATCTCATTAATGTACACTGGCGTGTCGCAATAAACCTGGTCGCAAATTACCGACAGACACTTGTTAAATGCCGCTTTCGAAGAGATGTCAATAACTTCACCTCTATACACCCAAACAACATCCGTGTTGTAGTTAAACAAGGCATTTAGCACGCTTGTATTCAACAGCTCTTGCTCGTGTGCAATCAGAGCCTTAATTTCCTTTTGTGCTACATTATCCTTGCTGTCGATATCATTTTGTACATATGCCAACTTGTCTAACTGCCATACATGATCAATAATCTGCTCTGCCTTCTTGAAGTAGGCGTACAAAATAGCTTCTTCAACATTTGCGGTCTGTTGTAAGATATCTTCAAGTGAAATATCCTCGTTAAAGATGAGGTTGATAAAGCCATCTATCTCATCTTGTGGTTGCTGCATGATAGGCTGTTCCGAAATCTTATATTCGAAATATCTTGGAGTACCTTTTCGGAAATATGAGGCATTTGCAAACTCAATAGGAAGATTGAAGTTTGTGAGCAATTTCTCGATAACATCTTTTGATCGAGGAACAATGCCAGCGGCCTTCAATAACTCACCTTCGATATTTACATCAGTACCCTCAAACAAAATGTATTGCGACTTATATGTTGCGTATCGAATAATCTTATGCTGAGTCAAAAGGTCAATAATCTCACCTGAAGTGTTAATACCCAATGCGGTTCTGGCATATACAGAAAGAGCATTCTTGTCCAATTGAACACCAGCCTTACCAAAAAGATTGATCATTCCGATAGTCTTAACCAATGCTATCGCACTAGTTGCAATATCGCCTTCGAATAATCCCTCAACACGCTCCAAACTAACACGAATACTAGTCCAAGCAGTCGAGTCTGCATTGATTTCAGATAAATACGAATAGAAATTATAGATATCGTAATCGTACACATCTGCCAAACTATATGTAGTATTTTTACCCTCAACAAAAGTTTGAAGAGAACCCTGTCCCGTTGCTTCAAGGAATGAAAAGAGAGTTCGCTCATTTTGTCCATATCGCTGAATTGATAAGGTCAAAGCTTGAGCTGCGAATAAATCCATCGGATATAGACTTAATGCAGTCTCATATGAAATAGATGTACTTGCAAACTTGCTCGAAATAGCGAGTTCATATATCTTGTCAAAATTGTTATTGACAACCTTACGAGGTGTTCTTTCTATGCGCTTAGACGCCAAGTATAGCAACTGCTCAACCGGCTCATTAAACACAATCTCCTTAAAACGACCTTTTACTTTGGTCCATTCGTTGCGCTGGCTTTCGGTCAATGAGCGAGCGTACGAATTAAAGTTCTGGTGCAGGGTTGTGAGTAGAATGGCATCACGATTTGCATCATTGATAAACTCGGTAAACTTCTGAAAAAGATACAACTCTCGCTCTGGGTTATTCTTCGCAGCATATTCCAACAATTTGCCGAACTCATCAATAACAAGGAAGATAAACTCACCTCGTTTCTCTGCATCCTTGAAAAACTTCTTTAGGTTTTCGAAAAGATTATCTGATGCTGCAGTCGGGAAAAGATTATCGGAGAGAATCTTCTGCAATGAAGCATAATCTCCTACGATATTTACAAACTTTATCTTTGCAACGCCATTAAATTGACCTTTATTCTTAACGAGGATGCCGCTTCCTTTCTCAAGGCTATCCTGAAGGGCCAAAATAAAGTTCGACTTACCAGTACCATACGAACCGATAATGTTGAATGAGTGTACACCCGCATTAAACGAGTCCACAATATTTCCTACAACACCTTTTGCATTTTGCGTTACAATATAGCTTTTCGGGTTGAAGGCAGTTTGGGCAATATTTATTGATGGAGTGTATTTCATATTAGTTCTCCTCGTAATATCTATCAAGTACCTCAATTGGATTTAATGTTGCTCTAAACTGCAACTCCTTAATTCCAGCCACATCCGAGAAGACGATCTCTGATGGATACAGGTCGCACAAGTGGTTAATAATATTTAGTAAATCATTGTTGGTTAAGCTGAAAATCAACGCCAACTCGGCAATGTCCTCAAACGAAATACTGTGTCGTCCTTCAAATTTAACCAACAAAGCATATAAGAATATCAAACTTGGTACATCACTACGGGTATCATAGTTAAATCTATATGTATCCTTGTCTGTTTCACACACTAAATTAAGTGGTACAAACAATGAATTGCAATCCTCAACATTGACATTGCTACCATTCTTAACACAATAGTTATGGAGCATTACTCCGATATCGCGTTTTACGGTATTGTCGTTATACAAGTTCTTGTAGCCCGTCTCTTCAAAGCAAACGTGTTTAATGTAGTTTTGCAACTTACTTTTTTCTATAATATTACGTTGACGATGATAATCCACAAATGTAGTTCTGTAGATAGTCGCATAGTCGGTATGTATCAACAAAAAGTGCAACAGCCACAATGTGCCAGTATCTTCTATATAAGGATCTTTGCCATTTTCGTCATCAAGCAAGTGCCCTGCTATATCCACAAGACCTGTATCTTTCAATAGGCCAGTAGCCTTCAACCAAAACTTGATTGATGCCACCATATTTTTACCGACGCCAAGATGCACAACGGCATCATCATCGTTGAAGTTTCTTTCTGAATTAACAAAGTCATAACCACGTTTAAGCCAGTGAGACTTACACGCAAACGACTCGTGTCCTGAAAATATAGGTCTAGCCATATATTTAGTTTATATTCTTTTCGTTTATCAATTCTTTAATATCAACCTTTAATAAGTTTGCAATATTTACAAGCATATCAAGTGGTGGTTGGGTGGTATTTGAACACCATTTTGAAACAGTAGACGGATCTTTCCCTAATTGTTCTGCGAGCCATTTACCTGTTTTTCTTTGTTCTACAAGAACAACTTTTAACCGATTAACATTCTTCATCGTAATCCAATTACATTGATTTTACGCAAAGTTATTGAAAAATCCTCAACTGGAGAAATTTTCAATGAACAAAAAGCATGATAGGACTTATGATTCTTTATATTTTGCCTTACAAATTGTAAGTCGGATAGGCTCTGACTGCTTGTAAGATGGCAATAAGTAGAGGTTGGGTTGGTATAGAGGGCATTTGTCCGAAGCAATTAGAAAAATTTGAATACCCTCGGACAAATGCTCTGTAGATTGCTGTATGTGGCAATCTGCATGTAAATCCTAATAAAAAAAGCCCCATTTGTCCGATACTATCCGAAAAATTTGGATACCTCCGGACAAATGGGGCTAAACATTCTAAGGTTACTTCAATATCTACACATCAACATCTTTCAGAGGAGCTCCGTAGTTGCAGTGGTAGCCCATAAAGCCGCGTTTGATGCAGGGGAGGTTGAGCGTCTGGTAATACTTGTAGTCGTCATCCTCGGTGCAGAGGTGCTTATACCCGTAGCGGGGCATATACTCCTTGAAGAATCGTACAAGGTCTTTGAGGAGTTCGAAGCGATCCTCTCGCAGTTCATCGCGGAACTCGCAACGGGCGATGATGATACTCCAGTCGGGGT
>SUWS01000058.1 GCA_015061365.1 Lentimicrobiaceae bacterium
ACCCTACAATGTTGCCTGCATTATCAATAAATGATGTGAAAAGATACAAACGTCCACCAGTTTCGTTCGGCATATTATCCCAATCCGGCAGGGATCCGAAATATTCTGTTGTGTCAATAGGAATGTAATGTTCGTAACTTTCAACGATATTTAATTCATCATCTAATTTATACAATCCTAAAATGGCGTTGGTAGGAGGATTGTCGAAATTTTGGAAATAATTATCCGACATTTTTTCATGGTCGGGACTGTATGTCATTAATGTAAATAGTTCTCCGTCTTCGTTTTCAAGAATCTGATTGTAGGATATAGAGCAATATGCGGGACGGAAATAATTGTTTCTCGCCAACTCTGTTCCATCGGCAGATATTTTTACTAAGCCAGGATGAGGTACAGTTGCATGACCTTCTATTGGTAATTTAAATGGAGAATTAATCACGATACTGCCATCTGATAATTCAATAGCATCTGTAAAATTTCTCGTATATGGAGATTCAATATAACTATCCATGAAGAATTCCCATTCTTGAGAATTAAGATTTATTCCGCAAAGGAACGTAAAGACAAATAAGGTAAGACGCAATCGTTTCATAATGATATTTTTTTAATTAAAACAATTGCAAATTTAATAAGAGAAGAGGTCTATGTCAAGTAGTAGGAAATACTATATAATCGCATAAGATTTTGAAACACTTTATCTTGTGTAAATTTTGTCGATAAAATATTTATACAAATCTTCATTTTCCATATCTAATATGGTAGCAATCTTTGTTTTTCTGGTCTTGATGGTGCTATATGCGACTCCAAACAAAGACGAAATCTGCTTGTCGCTAAGATTTAGCATGGTCAGACATATATAATATAGGTCTTCATTTTTAAGTCTCGGGAAGTTTTGCGACAAATCATCAATAAAATCGTTGAGATGCAGGTTAGCCATTTCTACCAATGAAGTGAATTCTTCTTGTGATAAAGCTGCCGTTTCTGGATCATGATTTTCTTTTATGAGACTCATGATTTTTATGCATGCCTCGGAATTACGATAAGAGTCAAGGTCGCTTTTCTTAGAGTCGGTCTTCTCCAATCTGTCGTTGATATTGGATATTTTCTGTTCCTGTTCTTTTATGATTTCAGCCTGCTTCTGAATCTCGGCGTTCTTTTTCTTTATCTTTCCTTCTACCAAAGACTGCTTGAACCTTATATCCTGAATCTCCTTATCCTTTTCGTCAATGATACTCGAAAGACTATTGATGCGCTTCTTGTTTCTGGAAATCCTGAGAATTATAAGTGCTGCTACTATTAAAATAATAGGCGTCAATATTATTGTAACTTTTTTCTTGGTCTGGTTTTTCTTAATCTCCGACATATTTGCCTTATGGATATTGTAGAGATCCATAAGTTCTGAGACATCCGATTCATTTTCAACTCTTTCTATACTATGTTTTGCGGTGATGTCATCATAATAGGCTTTCTTCTCATAATCGCCTATCGAGTCGTAAACTTGCGACAAAACAGAAGCAGAACAAAGTCGTGTAAAGAAATACGAACTGTTCATGGCTTGTTCCAAATAATAAATCGCCGAATCGTATTGCTTTTCTTCGTATAACATTTCTCCATAGATGGAATAATATGAATATCTTACGTGTTCATGTTCAATGATGTTGAAATTGTCTCTCATCATACGCATGGCACTATCTCTTTCGTTTTTCTCGTAAAACAGATAATCTGCTATTGCTTTGTCAACGTCAATTTTATTGAGATGGTTGGGATATGCCTTTATACATTCATCGAAATAATACAATGCAGAATCGGCATTGAAGAACAAGTAAGACATTCCAATCAATTTTAACACTTGTGACCTGATGTCGTCGTTGCCTAAGACTTCGCTGATTTGTAATGATTTCTTATACTTAACGAGTGCTATTTTAGGATAAGTATAATCCCTAAAGAAATCACCTAAACATGTATATGCGTTTCCGAGATATTTCCAATGTTTCTCCGTAAAATCTTTTTTCTTGACATTCTTTTCTACCATCTCTATCATATCGAAGCAATTCTTGGCGGCAGCGGTTATGTTCCCCGTATTACGCAAACTGTCAACCATATTGTTAAGACCCTTGAGACGTTCTATTATATCATCCTTTACGACAGTATCTTCCTCAGAATCAGACAGGCAATCACTTTGCGACCTTGTAACCTTACGACCTTCAGACTTTTGCCCTTTGTCATTAGCCCTTAGCCCTTTCTCAGTTTTTGAGTTTTTCAGATTTTCAGATTCATAAAAAGGAGTCTGTTGTCCGTTGACTGTTGTCTGTTGACAGCTGAAAGCTAATAGTAAAAATATAATTAATGTTGATATCTTCATAAATGCAAAAATAATAAAAAAATCTAAAAATTATTATGTCCATAACGCCAATCTGAATCCGACATCAATACTTGCATGATAATCTGCCATTCTGCTTCTATCTTCTATGAACGATGTCAAATGTGAGAAAAGAACCGAGCCAGAGCGCTGCACATGCAGATAATATCTAAAGAAATATGTTAAATTAAACTCATAATTAACATCTTCTTTCTTTGGTCCATGTGGATTAACTTGTGGTTCTTCTGAATATTCCGCATAACAATCCTGACATATTTCCTTAAGATTACCGCACATATCATAGATTCCCAATTCATTAGGGAGTTTGGTCATTACATCTTGCGGTTCTTGGCAATTATCTTTATTCCAATTCGTCATCGGCAAAATAGATGATAATATCAAAATTATTTATTTGACGAATATTTAAAAAAAATATATATTTGCATCATCAACATAAAACAAAAAGGGACATAATTTGTTAAATAAATAATTCACTAACATTAACACGTTTTATTATGAAAAGTATTAAGGGAACAGAAACAGAAAAGAATTTATTAAAGTCGTTTGCAGGTGAATCACAAGCTCGTTCACGTTACAAATTCTTCGCATCAAAAGCTCGCAAAGAAGGTTACGAACAGATAGCAGCTGTATTTGAAGAGACAGCGGAACAAGAAAAAGAACACGCAGAACGTTTCTTCAAGTTCTTGGAAGGTGGCATGGTAGAAATCACAGCTACATTCCCAGCAGGCGTTATCGGCACGACAATGGAAAACTTACGCGCTGCAGCAGAAGGCGAGAACGAAGAATGGGCTGACCTCTATCCAGAGTTCGCACGCGTTGCAGAAGAAGAAGGTTTTGCAGCGATAGCTACAGTATGGAAAAAAATCTCTGAAGTAGAAGCATTCCACGAACAACGTTATCGTCGTTTGTTAGCACGCGTCGAAGCTGGTCAGGTATTTGAACGCGATGAAGAGATTGAATGGCAATGCCGTAACTGCGGTTACGTACACAAAGGCAAGTCAGCACCTAAGATGTGTCCTGCCTGCGCACACGAACAAGCATACTTCGAACCAAGAAGAGACAACTATTGATAAACTATAGAATTTTAGAATCTTAGAACTTTAGAATATAGAATCCTCAGAGTTGTAGAAACGGTTCTGAGGATTTTGTTTTTGAAGCAGCACTTGTCGCCCCTCCGCGTTAGGGATTGGAGCGGCATCCTTTTGAAGCGCAGCGGAAAAAGATATAGCGGAAAGCCCGACGGCGTAGCCGGAACGCACTCCTTAAATAAAGTTTAGAGTTTAAAGTTTATAGTTTAGAGTAGTTTTAGAGTTGAAAGTAATTAAGTTTGGAAGTTTATTAGATCTGTGCTCATGGTTCATTCACATAGTTTGCTATGCTCTTTTGAGAAAGACAAAAATATTCTCAAAGATAAATTCATAAATCTTTTGAAAAGTAATTTATAGAAATCCCCTTAAAGTTTAGAGTTGAAAGTTTATAGTTTAGAGTAGTTTTAGAGTTGAAAGTAATTAAGTTTGGAAGTTTATTAGATCTGTGCCCTTGGTTCATTCACATAGTTTGCTATGCTCTTTCGAGAAAGACAAAAGATTCTCAAAGATAAATTCATAAATCTTTTGAAAAGTAATTTATAGAAATCCCCATAAAGTTTATAGTTTAGAGTTGATAGTTTAGAGTAGTTTTAGAGTTGAAAGTAATTAAGTTTTAAAGTTTATTAGATCTGTGCTCATGGTTCATTCACATAGTTTGCTATGCTCTTTTGAGAAAGACAAAAGATTCTCAAAGATAAATTCATAAATCTTTTGAATAGCAGTTTATAGAAATCCCCTTAAAGTTTATAGTTTAGAGTTGATAGTTTAGAGTAGTTTTAAAGTTGAAAGTTATTAAGTTTGAAAGTTAACTAATTCCAAACTATTAATTGCATCTCGGTCTCCTCCCACAGCCATTTTCTCATAGGATTGTCGTAATGCTTCTGAGAAATGACCTTACTTCTGTTTCCTGAAAATAATTTAACATTCTTTTGAAGCAAGTCTTTTGACTGTTGTCCGTTGTCAGTTGACTTATAAAGAAGTGCATTGACAGCCGGCATAGCGCCTTTCTCTGGCGACTTGCAAAACGGTCGGAACAAGACATCGGCGAGCGGATCAAACCAACGATGCATGGAAATCATATTGCTGTTGACGACACCTGGATCGGTGAGATTGACACTTCCGTTTTTAATTGTTTCTGATAACGTCAACGACGACAGGAAGAGAGCGTACTTCGCTTTTCCATAAGTTCCTAATTGTGAATATCTTTTCTTATCTAAATCAAAAAAGTGTTCGTCGAGTTTTGAAACTCCGCGTGTTACGGAGACGGTATTCACAATATTGAAACCGTCGTCCATCAAAGGGATCATCAGTTTTGAGAGATATAAAGGACCAAGATAATTGACAGCGAGCGTTGTCTCAAAACCATCATCATTGACAGTAAAATCACGGCAGATAATTCCTGCGTTATTCAACAATTTATCAACTTTAAAACCCTGATTTTTAATTTCTTCAACAAAAGCTCTTATCGAAGCAAGTGAATTTAAATCCAACTCTAAAACATCAATCTCGGAATGAGGGAATTCCTTTATCAAACTATCTCTTTGACTATCAGCTTTCCTTATATTACGGCACGCCATTATCACAGGTAAATCCTTGCTTAACAACGATTTCACGGCAGCAAGACCGATACTTCCCGTAGCTCCTGTAACAATTATTTTACTTTTCTCCATATAAAATTCACTAATCTTTTAGGCAATATCGCGAGCAATGGCGGAAGATATATATTCATAAAACCAGGGGCAACAATCATCTTCTTTCGGAACATTCCTTTAAGTGCTTTTTTCACAAGCCATTGCGGAGTTCCAATAAGTCCGATTCTCACGCCAAGTTTCAACAACTTAGGATTTAATTTATATAAAGGTGTCGCTATGGCTCCGGGACATACTGTCGTCACTCCGACTCCATAATCGCACATCTCATAATACAATGACTTACCAAAACTTTTAAGATAAGCTTTTGTAGCAGAATATGTTGTAATACCAGGAAAAGGAAGTCGAGCCGCCATAGAAGATACCAACACAATATGACCGAATCCTCTTTTCTTCATCTCATCTCCGAAAAGACGGCTCATCTTAGACGGAGTCATCACATGAAGATTCAGCATGAGTTCCATCTTCTTATGATATTCATCATCAAGTTCATGGAAGAAAAACATACCGGCATTATTGATCAAAATATCAATAATAACATTTTCTTTTTTACAATAGTCAAATAGATGTTGAGCCGCATCTTCTTGCGATAAATCCTGATAACGAGCAATCACATTAACGCCAAATTCTTTACGAATATTATCAGCTACTTCGTGCAGTTCTTTCTCTTGATTACTCACAATCAAAATATTACAATCCGCTTCCGCGAGATATTTTGCATAAAGGAGTCCCATACCGGAACTCGCTCCGGTAATCAAAGCCGTTATTTCACGTGCGTATTGTGATTTTAATCTGTCGATATATTTTTTGAAAGAAGTCATAAATCATTGATTTTCCAACTTCTCAATTTCTTTTTTCAGACGTTCAGGCATATCATCAACGCAATGATGACATCTCATATCTTCACTATACATTCTTCCGATACAATAATTAGAGTGTTTGCAAGGACTTTTTGTCAGCTCACCTTTTTTCAGTTTATTAACGAAATCGGTATCATTGATAAGAGCACGTGCCATTTGGAAAGCCACGAAACCAGAGTTGAGTACTTTCTCCATATCATCTTTCGCCACCATTCCGCCGACATAAATAAGCGGGATGTCAAGATTTTCACGGAATTTCATCGCCGTCTCATAGAAATACGCATCTTTATATGGAACTGTCGGGACCACAATTTTTCCTGCTATTCTAAGTCCGAGTTTAAGCCACCAGAACTTCCACATATTCATGTAGTAAGCCATTGTCTTTATTGGCATTGCACCACGCATCACCTCCATAGGAGCCTTACTGACGAAACCTGCGGAAAGCACGAGAGCATGAACACCGAGTTTCTCCAACTCCTTAGCAATCAATATAGCCTCATCTTCATGAATACCTTTCTTCATTCCATCGAACATATTGATTTTCACGACGACAGCCATATCATCTAAAGCAGCGTCCATCACTTCTCTTATCACGAACTTCATGAAACGCATTCTGTTTTCAAGATTACCGCCCCAAATATCGTGACGATGATTTGTATAAGGAGACAAAAACTGACTAATGAGATAACCATGACCAGCGTGAATTTCAACGCAATCGAAGCCAGCCTCACGAGCAAGATTGACAGCTTTACCAAAATCTCTAACAGTATCAAGTATTTCGTATTCAGTCATCTCTCTTACAAAAGTAGGAGAATAAAGATTAAATCCAGACGATGCGCCCATTGGTTTGCAGCCACAGGTACTTCTGTGAGTCATATTACCGCAATGGCCTAATTGTATTGAAGCCTTAGCTCCTTCTTTATGAACCGCATCAGTAAGCTTCTTAAGTTCAGGGACAATCTCCTCGCGCATCCAGAGCTGCCCGTCAAAAGAGACACCGCTACGATTTACAGAGGCGTAAGCTACTGTTGTCATGCCAACGCCGCCACGAGCCACAGCAGTATGATAATCAAAAAGTTGTTGAGAAGGACGATTATCCTTACACATATTCTCAAAAGCTGCAGAACGTATTGTCCTGTTTCTAAGTTCGATTGGACCTATTTTGCAAGGTGTAAAAATAATTGAATCAATTGGTTGCATAAAATGTTGTTGTTTTAATATATGAAAGGTAAAATTCTTTTAACTTTATTCGTATCTAATTCGTTGCCAAATTCTTTTTTATAGTTATCGTAAATCTTGGCGGCACGGGGAGCGAGATTCGCAAAAGTCCACAATGCGAAGACCGCGCCGGAGAGCGACCATGTAAGTATCGCAAAACCACACCATTCCACAAACTCTCCAAAATAATTGGCAGATGTCACATATTTAAACATCCCTTTCTTAGGAAGATAATGTTTGGTATCGCCAGGTTTACGTAAATGTCTGATAATGTTGTCAGAATGAATATTTATTATCATCCCCGCAAAGAAAATCAAAGTACCGATTATAAATTGCGGCGTCGTAAGCCACGATATTTCATACATATTTTCAGGTGAAACATAAAAAATCCAACCTCCTTGCATCAAAGCGTTTAACGTATTGAAGACCACGCCCATAAGTATGACCGACAATGGCATCACGCTTTTACCTCTAATCAAGAACGGAAATATAAAAGAACGTTGAAAATAATGTATCTCAAATAATATCAAGAAGATGAGACAAACGATATTTGTACTTCTTTCTGAGAAGACACATAATAAAATCATTGCGATGAAAACCGGCGATTCCATCAGAATCCAACCGATTTTATTAGGTATCGCAAAGCCCCATTTCTTATTGTAAAAGACGCCGTAACCTGCTGTAACAAAATATAATGCTATAAAAACTATTACAGCAATTATTGACATTATTATAAGAAATATGTTAAAATTTTCTAACATTTTAATTAAATGATTGTAAATCCGTCAATCTTTTATATACTCCATTCTTAGCGATAAGTTCATCATGCTTACCTTGTTCCACGATGCTACCCTTTGCCAAAACAATGATCTCGTCAGCATCTTGAATCGTTGAAAGACGGTGAGCGATAACGACTGAAGTCCTGTTACTCATCACTTTAGAAAGAGCGTCCTGCACCAATTTTTCTGATTCTGTATCTAAAGAAGAAGTCGCTTCATCGAGGATTAAAATCGGAGGATTTTTCAAAACAGCGCGAGCAATACTCAACCTTTGTCGTTGACCGCCAGATAGATTCATTCCACGATCGCCGATATATGTATCGTAACCATTTTCAAGGTTCATGATAAAGTCGTGAGCGTTAGCCACTTTAGCAGCTTCTATAACATCTTCGCGACTCGCGTTTTCCATACCGAAAGCGATATTGTTATGAACAGTATCATTAAACAAAATACTCTCCTGACTAACGATTCCCATCAGACTGCGTAAGTCATTGATTTTACAGTCTCTAATATCAACGCCATCGACTGTTATAGAGCCTTCACAAACATCGTAGAAACGAGGCAGCAAATCCACCATCGTAGACTTTCCGCCACCGCTCTCCCCTACCAAAGCTATCATCTTGCCTTTTTCAATAGTAAGGTTAATATTTTTTAAGACATCGTCTTTGCCATAACGGAAAGTAACATCGTTATATTTGATAGAATCTTTAAATTCATTTATAGATAAAGCGTTTTCTTTCTGCATTATAACTTCATCAGCGTCAAGAATTTCAAAAACGCGTTCCGCCGATGCCATACCTTTTTGCAAGTTATAAAATCCGTGTGAGAACGATTTTGCCGGAGGGATTATTTGTGAGAAAACAACGATATAGGCGATAAAGTTAGCCGCTGTGATTGTTGTGTCGCCAGATAAAATCAAAGTCGAGCCGAACCAAAGCACAACGGAAATGACTATAGCAGAGAGCAATTCGCTCATAGGAGAACTGAGATCTCTTTTTCGGTGAACGAATCTTAACAATTTGGAATAAGCTTCGTTCTGTTCTTCAAACTTCTCGTTAGTATAATTTATCGCATTGAAAGCCTTGATGATACGTAAGCCAGAAATCGTTTCTTCAATATTAGCGATTATATTTGCGAGACGAGTCTGACCTTCTTTTGAATCTTTCTTCAACGACTTACCAATTTTTCCTATGATGACACCACCAATTGGTAATACACAGAGAACGAATAAAGTAAGTTGCCAACTAACGCCCAACATATAAGCGAAATAAGCAATTATCGTAATCGGAGATTTGATAAATACATCTAAATAATTCATTATAGAGACTTCAATCTCTTGTAAATCAGTAGTTATTCTTGCGATGATGTCGCCTTTTTTATGTTTACTATAAAACGACAATGGAAGCACCAAGATCTTATTATAAACCGCCGCACGGAAATCCTTTATCGAATTGACTCTCACCGAAGCCATATAGAAACTCGCCATATAAGTCGTTAAGTTTCTGAGGAAAAAGGCGAATACCAAAAGTCCGCAGATAAATATCAATGCCGTCGATTGACCTTTAGCGACGATTATCGAGCTGATATAATAATTCATCGTTTCGATAAGAACGTCAGAACTCAAAGAAAATTCAGGTTTGACTGTAATTAAATTGTTCGGGTTAAACAAGATATTCAGAAACGGAACCACCATTGAGAATGAGAACAATGAGAATATCGTTGAAAGAATGACGAACAACACATTCAACGCCACACTACCCCAATAAGGTTTCACGAATCCGAGAACTCTATTAAACTTACTGATTTTCATCTCTATAAATTTAAAAAGGGGAATTATAAAATCCCCCTATGATGTTAAAATATTTTAAGTTAAAAACTATATCCTGTATAATTTTCAGGTGTAATAACGTGCATTTCTGCTTTAACCTCATCGCTAACAGGCAACTCGTCGATGAATCTGTCGATAGATTCGCGAGTGACTTTTTCGTTAGTACGTGTCAAACCTTTCAACAATTCGTAAGCACCTTCAACTTCCTCACGACGAAGAATTGTCTGGATAGCTTCTGCCACGACAGCGTAGTTATTAAGAAGGTCGGCACTAAGTTTTTCTTCATTAAGTATAAGTTTATCAAGACCTTTCAGCAATGAAGAAATTGCAATCATAGTGTGAGCCAATGGTACGCCTACGTTTCTTGTCACAGTAGAATCCGTCAAATCTCTTTGCATACGGCTGATAGGAAGTTTCGCGCTGAGATGTTCAAAGATAGCGTTTGCGAGACCGAGGTTACCTTCAGCGTTCTCAAAATCAATAGGATTGACTTTATGAGGCATTGCAGAAGAACCGACTTCGCCAGCTTTGATTTTTTGTTTGAAGTATTCCATCGAGACATATTGCCACACGTCACGAGCGAGGTCGATGAGAATTGTGTTGACACGTTTCACAGCATCGAAATATGCAGCCATGAAATCGTAATGCTCAATTTGTGTGGTGGTTTGAAGTCTTGTAAGACCTAAATTATTGTTGATATAATTGTTAGCGAAGTTTTTCCATTCAATCTGAGGATAAGCTATTTTATGAGCGTTCATGTTACCTGTAGCGCCGCCGAACTTAGCACAGAAAGGAATGTTTTTTAAATTATTGATTTGGTTGTCGATACGTTCAACGAAGACATAAATCTCTTTACCCAAGTGAGTCGGGCTTGCAGGCTGTCCGTGAGTGTGAGCCAACATCGGAACATCTTTCCATTCTTCTGCCATCGCAAAGAGTTTATCTCTAAGTTCTTGCATAGCAGGAAGATAAATATTAGCGTTAGCATCTCTCAATGTCAATGGAACTGCTACATTATTAATATCTTGTGATGTCAAACCGAAGTGAATGAACTCTTTAAATCTTTTAAGGTCGAGTTCGTCGAAGCGACGTTTAAGGAAATATTCCACAGCCTTAACGTCGTGGTTTGTAACCTTTTCTATATCTTTGATTTCCTGAGCGTTTTCCACTGTGAAGTTTTCGTAGAAAGAACGTAATGTCGGGAAATATTTATGGTCGAAGTCGGCAAGTTGAGGAAGAGGAAGTTCGCAGAGAGCGATAAAATATTCAACCTCTACTTTTACGCGATAGCGAATCAACGCAAATTCTGAGAAATATTCGTCAAGACCAGCAGACTTTGAGCGGTATCTGCCATCAACCGGTGAAATTGCTGTAAGTGAATTTAATGTCATAACTCATCAATTAATGTAAAACGCAAAGATAAGAAAAAGTCTACAGACAACAGACAACAGACAACAGTTTTTTTAAATTATGAACTCACATTTTTCTCAAGCTATTGCTTTCTTAAGATAAATTAATGAAACGAAAAAATTATCTGTTGTGAAATGTTAAAAATTGTTAAAACGTAAAAAAAGTCGTAAAAAGACTTGACTTTTCTGATAAGATATTTATATCTTTGCGAGATGAAACTTTAAGGAGATTTCTCCAATATATAATCAAGGATTTTATTTACAATTACAGCTCAGCTAATGCGGTTTAGGTCAAGACCTATAACTGTCACACGTTGTCTGTAGACTTTTGACATACATATTTTATCAACCTAAAATTTATTTAATTATGAAACCAATTGTTAATTCACAATTGACAGGGAAATGGTATAAGATTACCAGAGATTTCCATAGTCAGGAATTTAAATTCACAGAGATCTTCATTTATCTTTCACTTAACGAGAACAAAAAAAAGTCGTCTGACAATTATCTTCTTGACTTACTTTATGTCGGAGTTAAAGAAGACAGAAGTAAGGTTCTTAGAAAGAAGTCGTTAAGAATCAGAAAGAAAGATAAAATCAATTATCTAATTATAAGAAGTTTGTTTTTCAGAAAGAAATTCAAGGTATTGCTTTTTGACAAAGACAATGGCATCTTAATTTTATCTGACAAGAGAAAAAATATTTCTATTTATTCGAGAAGACATAAGATAGAGCATGAAGTTTTGGAGGATTTATTAAGTAAGATTAAGTTTTCAAAATCGATAGATTTAATGATAATGGAATTTTAACTTATTAAAAGATAATATATTATCATTCCACAATTATCATGAAAGCGACTTTCTCTTCTGTATTTTTGGAGAGATGTATGGTTCCGCCGTGAAGACGAATTATCTGACGCGAGAGTGCAAGACCTATTCCAGAGCCATCTCGTTTCGTGGTAAAGAATGGGGTAAAGATATTCTCAGCGATCTCTTCAGAAATCTTGCCTCCGTTGTTACTCACTTCGATATGTATCCTTTCTTCTGAATCTAAATGCGATTGTACTTCAACACTATAATCTTTGTCATCAGTGTTGTTATCACACGACTCGACAGCATTCTTCAAAAGATTAACGATGACTTGCGACATCTGACTTCTGTCAGCATAAAGCAAAGTATCTTCCGGATTTATGTTAATATTTATTTTGATTTTACCGAAGTCAATCAAAGCTACTGCATCATCAATCAATTCTTTGAGAGAGAATGGCGTTTTCTGCGGCGTAGGAACACGTGTCACCTGACGGAATGAATTGACAAATTGCATCAGCCGGTCGCTGGTGGAATGAATTATCTCAAGCCCCTCGCCTACCTTCTCAGAATCATTGATATTGTCTATCAAAGTGTTACTAATGGAAGTAATAGGTGCCAAAGAATTCATAATCTCGTGAGTGAGAATACGCGTCAGTTTTTCCCATACTTCAACTTCCTGATTATCGAGTTCCTTATTGATATTTCCTACGGTAACGACTCTCAGATCTTTTCCTTTATAATGTATCTCAGAACAGCTCAAGACGAGATTCGTCTCACCTATTTCAGTATAATATTTAACACTTTTCTGCTCAGAAGGCTTAATATTTTTTAAGGTTTCAACCAAATCTTCAGAATGATTTCTCAGATGTTCGATATGGCTTATCCTATGCAAAGAAAATATTTCCAACATCTTAGAATTAGAATGAACGATATTGCCGTTTTCCATCAAAAGCATGATACCAATGTTGGCGCATTCCATGATAAGCTCAAAGTTCTTTTCATCTTCACGCATAAGAAGTTTCTTCTCGTCCATCACAGTTTTTATCTCGTTGAGAGAATAATTGACGAAAGCATTCTCCGTATAATCAGGATTTTCAGTGAAGCGAAAAGAATAATCGTCGTTTCGCACAGCTCTGATGATGAAATCAAGTCTGCCGATAACGCTTTTATAAACATTAATAAGTCGTGATATTGAAAATACCAACAAGGGAACCGTTATGACAAGAAACATCCACGCTTTGATTGTCAGCAAAATACCAGTCGCTATGCTCGTTATCACCAAGAGGATGACGAAACACATTATACGGCGATATGGGATTTTGTTTTTTCTCATAAACCGTAACGCTTAATCTTGTTATAAAGAGTCTGTCGACTGATGCCGAGTTTCTGCGCCACAAGAGAAATATTGCCGTTGCAAGAATCCATCGCTTCCACAATCAGATTACGTTCTGAATTTTCGAAGGTAACGTCTTTCTTTGACGACGAGACATTTACAGAAGCATATAATCCAAGATGTTCAGGTTCAACAACATTACCGTCACACATTATCACTGCTTTTTCCATCGTATGCTGAAGCTCTCTCACGTTGCCGTCCCAGCGATGGTTAGTCAGTCTTTCCCTTGCCGAGTCAGAAATCGTAAGATCTTCCTTCTGATATTTTTCTGAATATTTTTTAAGAAACAGCTCAGCGAGAGGCACAATATCCTCTTTTCTTTCGCGCAGAGGCGGTATATTTATATGTATCGTATTTATTCTGAACAACAAATCCTGACGGAACTCATTTCGCTCCGCCATCTCAAAAAGATTGCAGTTTGTCGCGGTGATAAGTCTGATGTCGATATTGACGGGCTCGTTAGTTCCGAGACGTGTTATGCTTCTGTTTTGAAGAGCCGTAAGCAGCTTAGCTTGAAGATGTAGCGGCATATTACCGATCTCGTCCATGAAGAGCGTCGAGTTGTTGGCAGCTTCCATCTTACCTATCCTGTCGGAATGAGCGTCGGTGAAAGCGCCTTTCTTATGACCGAAGAGCTCGCTTTCGAACAGCGACTCCGGTATCGCGCCCATGTTAATGCTTATCATCTCCCTATTACATTGCGAGGAAAGAGAATGAATCTCACGAGCCAGCACCTCCTTGCCAGTACCGTTTTCGCCAGTAATCAAGATGTTAGCATCTGTAGCAGCGACACGTTCCACGATGTTTCTTATGCGTTGCATCTCTGGAGAGTCGCCCCAGAACATCTGAATCTGTTGCGACGCCGCCTTATTATGCGTGGAACGTTTTTTCGTCTTACCTTCGTTATAAGCATTGAGCAAAGTCTCGACAAGTTTCTCGTTATTCCAAGGTTTTACTATGAAGTCGAAGGCACCGTCTTTCATGGCGCGCACCGCAAGGTCAATATCAGCGTAAGCTGTGAAAAGGACGACTTTTATCTTAGGAAATTTCGAGTTCACCTCGTTATGCCAGTAGATACCCTCGTTTCCGTTGTTTATTCCAGCATGGAAGTTCATATCCAAGAGGAGCACGTCAGGCGACTCGCTCTGTATTGTCGTAACGAGCGACTTAGGAGAAGAGAGAGTTATCACTTTCTCGAAACAATTCTCCGTCAGCATTTTAACAGCCGAGAGAATATTAAGGTTATCGTCAACGACAAGAAGTTTTCCTTTTTTGGGCATATAATATTTTTTTGTAAAGATATGAAAAAGTATAGAAACAATATAATAATTATCAATATTTCAAACAAGAAATCGGCACAACAAAGACATTATCCTTTCTTTTGTATGCATACGCACCAAGTCCTGTAAGAACCATCTTAAATGAAGGAGATTTCATTTTTGTCGTATCGATTTTACTTTCCAATTTATTTAATACAGCCGCGCCTTCCTCTATCAGAGACTCGCCTCCCATCTTTATTTCAATCAAGCCATAAGATCCATTACGCAAATGTATTACAGCATCACACTCTAATCCGTTTGCATCTCTATAATGGAACACCTGACCGTCAAGGGCATCTGCATAAACACGAAGGTCTCTAACAGACATGGTTTCAAATAGCAATCCCATGGTATTAAGATCATTAAGCAAATCATTAACGCCAACGCCTAAGGATGCCGTAGCAATTGAAGAATCAACGAAATAACGTGTATCAGATGTCCTAATAGCAGTCTTAGATCTGATATTTGGATTCCACGCAGGCATATCTTCTATGACAAATATTTTCCTTAATGCAGACATGTAAGATGAAATCGTTTCTTCAGTCATCGACGAACTCTTAAACTGAGTCAAATCAGAATAGATTGTCGATATCGGAACTTGTCCTCCCTGATGTCTTGCATACGATTTTAACAAACGATGCGCAAAAGCGGAATCTCGCCCAACGTTATCAACACGTGATATATCGTTATTACAAACAGCATCAACATAATTCATAGATTGACGCAAAGCGGCATCCATCTTCATATCTATTGTTGCGGGCCAGCCTCCCCTGCAAATTAGATACGCTAAATTTTCCAATGACACATCAGGAGCTGATGACGACACTTCCTTTCCTTCAAACAAATCTGACAAGCTCACAGTTCCGTTAGATTCACCAGATTCCCATAGACTCATAGGCCGCATTGTAATCCATGCGAACCTACCTGTTCCTGTGTGGTTTATCTTATTTTTATCAGCTGGAATCGCCGATCCAGTGAAAATAAACTGACCCACTTCACCCCTACGACTCACGATAAAACGAGCCGCATCCCACAACTGCGGTGTCAACTGCCATTCATCTATAAGTCTGGGCACATCACCTTGTAGCAGCAACTCTGGATTATTTTCCGCAAGGAACAAGTTATCCTTAAACTTTCCTGGATGATCTATATATATGACGCTTTTAGCATTTTGTTCAGCCGTAGTAGTCTTACCACACCACTTAGGTCCCTGAATCAAAACAGCGCCAGCCGAATTCAACTGATTCACTAATAATATATCAGCCACTCTATTTTTATACGTCATCTTCATAAATAATCATATAATTTCCATGCGCAAATATAATATTATTTTAAAACATGACAATCAATAAATTATTATTTTCATTCCGTCAGTTGTGGATTTCTCATTCCGCCAATTGTGGATTTTTCATTCCTCCAGTTGTGGATTTTCTATTCATTTTCCGACAGGCAACTAAACAAGCCTTAGCAATTCATAATTCACAATTCATAATTCACAATTCATAATTCACAATTCATAATTCACAATTCATAATTAATATTGATTATGCATTATGAATTATGCATTATGAATTAATTTATCGCGTCGATCGGATTTTCGTTGGCGGCTTTCCATGAGCGCAATATCACTATCGTCATAGTAACGACAAGTACGACAATCAACACCAAGACATAAACCCACAACGGCATCGCGATTCTGTTGACGAATTGTTCCAACCATCTCGCGCTGATAAACCATGCCACCGGCGCAGCAATCACGAAACATATTCCCACTATGACAGCATAACGTCTCGCAAACATATTGATGACATTCTCCGTCGTGGCACCATAAACCTTACGGATG
The DNA here is from genome assembly GCA_015061365.1 of Lentimicrobiaceae bacterium. Classification (GTDB taxonomy): domain Bacteria; phylum Bacteroidota; class Bacteroidia; order Bacteroidales; family F082; genus Limimorpha. The sequence goes on from SUWS01000058.1 coordinate 16,575, forward strand.
CCAATCTCACGGCGACGATGCTGTGTCTCGAAAAGAACGATACCGAATATTCCCATCAAGGAAATGACAATGGCTATCAAGGCGAAAACCGCTATAATGATTGTCTGCTTTTTGATGTCGCCATACATCCGCTTTATATTTTCGTTAAGAAACTCTATTTCAGAGATATCAGCATGAGGCGACACTTCTTTGACAGTAG
>SUWS01000113.1 GCA_015061365.1 Lentimicrobiaceae bacterium
AACTTCGTCAATCATATCAGACAGAATAAAATCTTCAACGAGACGGAGATTGTAGTCCGCGACTTTACAAAGATATTTCTTACTCCAATGACTTACAACACTTTCGTTAACGGAAAACGTAAGATTACCGTGTTGCAGAAAAGCAAGCTGATAGCAGTCTGCGTCAACCCTACATCACCCAACGGCATCGTCTTAGACTCCGAGAAATTATGTAAAACCCTATCGGAAGCGATCAATCTTCCAGTTTATGATTTGAAGAAAGGGTGATAATTACTTTACAATGACTTGATTATCTTGTCAATCTGTCAGTTGCGTCTGTTGCCAAAGTCATTGTTTAATGTCAGAAGTAACTTGAAGAAAATTTTGTAACGACGTTTCGAGGGTGAAATAAAAATAATATCTTGTGAAATTCTTGGAAAGGATGTATATTTGCGCTTCGTAAAAAATAGGATATATGGAATTTAATAACTTTATACTTACAGTCAATTCTTCAAGTGTTATCATATTGATGGTGTTAGCTTTAATTCTTCTCACCGCAACACGTTTCCGTGGTGAGAACGCATACGCCGCAGCCATCATCGTATTCCCTAACGTCCCTGTTTATCTATACAATACAAGCGTGATGCTTGCTTGGCACAAACTGTCACTCTTCTTGTTTCCAATCAGCAGCTCCATCAATCTTTTATTGATGCCTCTGTTATGGTTGTTCGCAAAAAAGAGTTTTGACAATTCTTTCAAATTAAAGCCTATTCATCTGCTTCATCTGCTTCCGTCGTTGATATGTTTGGGGTTATGTCTCTCCATGACACCTGAAGAACGCTTGGCTTCAATAGAATATGAAATGACAGGCGACACCACTTTTGTAAACGATGTCAACGCCGCTTTTGTAGCCATACAGATGATCGCTTATTTCGCAGCCATCTTCCGTTTTTTACATCGCACGAAGAAAGCTATCGGCGACACGCTCTCCGATGCCGAATGGATACAGAAAAGCTGGATTCCAACATTTGAATATCTCTTCGCCGCCTTATTCGTGATTGTGATGGTATGCTTTTTCATCTGGCCTATCACAGGTACATGGCTTATCCAGATATTGAATGTCGTTGCCATGTTCTATTTAGTATATAACACCATAGCACATCCTGTGATGCCGATAAAAGAAATTCCTGTGAATATCGCCGATGATGATATATTAGAGACAGTCAATACAGAAACTACGCCTACACAGATTATCGATGAGCAGCAGATGAAAGAGATTTGTGAAAACGCATCTCATTATATGGAAGAGTCTAAGGCTTATCTACGTCCTGATATTTCATTAGCTATATTTGCAAAAGAGATTAACATCTCACAACGTAAGCTCTCGCAAGCCATCAATGGTTATTTAAAATGTAATTTCTTTGAGTTCGTCAATAGGATGCGTATAGAGGAAGCGAAGCATCTTATGCAAAAATTAGACACCTCCGACTATAACATTGACAGCATCTATGCCGATTGCGGATTCCGCTCTCGATCCTCTTTTTATATGGTTTTTAAAAAAATGACAGGAAAAACCCCACTTTCTTGGTTAGAAAACAGATAAATCAGTCCAAACATCCGATTCTTGTACTGATTTAAGCCTATAAAACCTTTACTTTTTTTATTCTTTTCATACTTTTGCATCACATAAAAAGTAAGTTTTACCAGAACCTGCTTTCATAAAACAAGATGATGACCACGCTTTTTTATGCGAGTTATTAATTAATAAATGTACAACTAAACTAAATTAACTATGAAAAGAAAATTAATGCTAATTGCAGCTGTCTTGCTTCTCGGACTAACTAATGTGAAAGCTCAAGACTTGTTCAGTAAAGGTGCTATCGCAGTCAATGCAAGCATCGGATTAGGTAACTACAGCGGTTATAACATGGGAATCCCGCCTCTATCCCTATCCGCTGATGTCGGAGTCATCGATAATCTTATCGGCGACAACGGAAGTGTAGGTGTTGGTGGTTATGTAGGCTTCGCTACTAATTCTTACACCTATAACTACTACTCAAATTATTATTACAAAGCCACAGTCACAAGAATGTGCTTCGGTGTAAGAGGTAATTTCCATTATCAATTAAACGACAAATTAGACACTTACGCAGGCTTAATGCTCGGCCTGTACACCTACAGTTATAGTTATAAAGATAATTATAACGATGACTATTACAAAAATTATTACAGCAATTTAAATCATTCTGACATCGCTTTCTCTGCATACGTCGGAACTCGTTATTATTTCTCTAGAACCATGGCTCTCAACGCAGAGGTAGGCTATGGTTTTACTTACATCTCAGCAGGTTTAACATTTAAACTTAGGTAACTATGAGAAATATATTAATTATGGTAGCACTTCTCATGATGGGAAGTGTTGCCGAGTTGCAAGCGCAGGGCATCATAGGTCGCGCCGTAAGAAGAGCAGCATCTAATGCCATAGAACGTAATGTTACAAAACAGGTAGAGAAAGCTGTCGACAAGGCTGTTGACGAGGCTTTCGAAGAAATAGAAAAGGATATTGAAGAAGAAGTAGAAGAGATTGAAAAAGAGATAATTGAAACTGCTGAAGAAATTGAAGCTGTTCAAGAAGAGATTGAAAATGAAGAAGAAACTATCTTCAAAGACGCTGTCGATTTCGACGAATACGACTTCTCTATCGACTATGAACTCGTAGCCGATCCTTTCTTCGGTTATAAAAAAGGCGTGAAACTAACATTCGCCGACTTAGATAAAAAAGGTAAGCCTACAGCTCATACCATGAATGAGATTACCAAACTTGAAGGCGAAGCTCCTTTCAACTGCACCGTAGAATATACAGTAACACTTCTCGATGACAAGAAAAACTCTCTCGGCATCACGCCTATGGTACAGTCTTATAGCATCAGAAACGGCATCGTAACATTCGACGAAAATT
>SUWS01000114.1 GCA_015061365.1 Lentimicrobiaceae bacterium
CAGAATAGGATTTGAGACTAAAAAGAAAGAGATGCTGATGACTTCTAATGACATGAAAACTTATCGCGATGTAAAGAAAGAAAAGCAATGGCACGTAGCGAATCTACCTCCTTGGGCTGCTTATCCGACGGCAGATGAATGGGAAGTCTTTATCAAAGCTGCATGGTATCATACCAAAGATAATCATCTTGATATATTTGATAACATTTTATATTATTTCGACCATCTTAATGGAAAAATTCTTACATACGACGAAGATATGAATCTTCTTAATGAATGTGAGATAACTTATCCAACTGAGGAAGATTTCTGGCAACATAAGATTTACAAGGATAAGGCATTCGGAAGATTTTATACTATATTCGGCACTACTCTAAATGAGATTGATGTCACGACGGGAAAGACAAGTTCGGTATCAAATGCAAACCAGTGGATGACAGAAAAGATAATCATTTATAAAGGAAGTCTTTATGCCGTCACGAAGAAAAGAAACGCCATGAATATGTTTGAGTCGTATATTGAAAGGATTGAATTGTAATTTAAGTTTTAAATCTCTCGCAAAGGCGCAAAGTTCGCAAAGAACCGCCATAATAAATCTCTGCGATTCTCTGCGTCTCTGCGAGAGAAAAATAAAACATTATGAAAAAACTACTTTTAATATCCTCTCTCCTTCTCCTCTGCGGAATAATAACTTTCGCTCAGGATAATAATTATTCTGTCATTAAAGGTGTTTGTCTCGACGACAGAAACAAGGCTCTTGAAAACGTCGGAATTTATTCCATAGATTCTACTTTGTTAGCTGTGAGTGATGAGTCAGGAAGGTTTACTTTGTTTTCATCAAAAGAAAATGACTCCATATTTGCGTCTCATCTCGCATTCAATACCGTAAATCATATCATTAAAAAAGAGGATTTTACAAAAGACCTTATCTTGAAAATGGAAATTTCTTCAACGATTCTGCCAGAAATTGAGATTATCGGTAACATTCCGCAAGTGGCTTACGATAACAAAGTTATTAGTATTGAAGATTACGAGATTAATGAAAAGGGAATTTATATGATAGCAAAACGACGTCGTAATGCCGCCTTGCTGCACCTTAACTTCAGCTGCGATACCTTAAAAGAAATTAAGATTTCAAACAAATTCTATAACATATATAAAGATATTTACGGAGAGATGCATCTCGTTTCTAACAAAGAAGTTTGGCAGATTGGTCATTTGATGAAAAAAAATGATTTTATGGAGATAAGATTGCTATATCATTCATCACTTGAGAATTTCCTCAAGGCTTTTTCTAATGTAGCCTGTGCGACTGACAGTATTATCGTTACGGGACATTATTTCTTCTATAACACCGAGCTTTATTACAATTATTACAAGACTGATGGCGACAAGAAACCGAATCTGCTACGACATATCGTCAACAAGGAAGGTCGCGACTTAGCGATTAATATGAAGAAGTTCGGTAGTTTTGAAAATGCCGGCGATATGTTCCAACGTCCGATCTACAATCCTATATTTAAGACAGATACCGCTTTGGTTTTGTTTTCTTTCGATGAAGACAAGATAATAATATATAATCATTTAGGAGAATATATAAATGAAAAACCTTTGACATTTCATAAATACAAACATTGGAGCGGCAAGATGAAAGTCATTCAGAAATGGAACAGGAAAGTCATTCTCGACGAAGCAACTTTTACTTTTTACACGACCTTTTCAGAAGATGGAATCACGACGATAAAAAAGATTGACATTGAAGAAGGAACTGCGGAAACCGTCTCCGTCTTAGGTGGATTTCCTTTTGTAGAAAACCTGAGAATCCATAACGGCAAAGCATATTTTCTATATGCCAATGATTATACGAACAATAAAAGATTTTATGAAGTGGAAATTAATTAGATGTAAGAAATTGATTATTGATACAAAATAATGACGATTTTTTGTATTTTTATTATTTTTCGTCATTATTTTTATATCTTTGTAATAAAAAGTAATATGGTAGAAAGACCAACTTATTTAAACCGTCTCAAGACTTTGAAGAATCAGGATTTAATCAAAGTCATTACAGGAATTAGAAGGTGCGGCAAATCAACTTTACTTAAATCATTTCAAAATATACTTATTAAAGAAGGTTGATTTTATGGTTAAAAAATATGATGGAAGCATAGAATATTATCAAGTAGCATATACTGTTAATGACGAAAAAACATTAAACAGAGAAATTTCGTCATTATTAAAAATTAAGGATGCAAATCCAAAATATTTATTGACGTTAGATTATGACAACTCTATTATAGATGGCATAAAGAAGATTAATGTAATTGATTGGCTGTTATCAAATTAATAGCATGAAAAAATTATTTTTAATATCCTCTCTCCTACTCCTCTGCGGAATAATAACTTTCGCTCAGGATAATAATTACTCTGTCGTTAAAGGAAACGTCGGGGAAAAGAATGTAAACATCTCAATCATCAACACCAATTTCGGCGTGAGTTCTGACGATAATGGAGATTTTATTATGGCGTTGCCGAGAACGGACAAACAAGTAGGTTTACTGTTTTCGTGTATCGGTTATGAAGATACTTTGGTAAGCGTTGTTCCGAATCGTGATACAATAGAGATAAATTTCAAGATGAAGGAAACTTTCTATATGCTCGAAGCTGTTGGCGTAAGTGCAGATAAGATAAAGCATTACAGCGAACCTGATTATGTGATGTATGATTTTGAAATTTACGACGATAAGGTTTTCGTCCTTCAGAGAAAAGGTAATTCCTTGAAAGAAT
>SUWS01000059.1 GCA_015061365.1 Lentimicrobiaceae bacterium
GAATGGTCATAATTAATCTTCTCACTCCATACTTCCCCATAGAAAGGCATAGGTTCAGTGTGATTTACCAAAGCATTGATGAAATCGGGACTTATTGTGGTCCAATCACCGCCTGTGAGGAGACGACCGGATTTTCTGTCTATTTTCATTAAAAGTGGCACGCGAGGATCTTCGGTACTGAAAGATAGGAAAGATTTAAATGATTTGTCAGTATCGTAAATAACTTCCTCAAAGAAGAATTTGTTTTCTACGTATCTTCTTGCAGCATCTTCATTTTGAAAAGAGGCTATAAGAACCATAGGATTATTCGGATTCTTATAATAGAGCATCTCTTGAATATCGGTCATATAACCTTCAAGACGAGGTGCAAACATTAACTGACAAAGAAAGATATATAATGTATCATTAGGGTTTGAAATTTCAGAAAAATAATCTCTTAAGATATTCTCGCTGCCCTCTATCTGAGCAACCTTATGAAATTCTTCAGACGCTAATTTGTTTAAATCCATTTGTGCGGATAATTTTAATGATAAGCACAAAATCAAAAAAGTGATAATAATATTTCTGTTCATGATGAAAAATGTTTAGTTATAATTTGTTTGTGATTATGCAAAATTTTTCTTTATTCATTCTTGTTAGATTTATGCAGTGTGCCTGTTTTGCAGAGTAACCATATCAGAACTGTTATTATGATTGACATCGCAAGAATTATGGCGCATAAAATCTCGTTACTTGTATTAAATCTCGTTAATAACGTACTAATACATATTCCGATTAAACTTCCAATGGAAATTATAAAGAATAATTCGATATATTTTCTAATGTGTCTCATTATACGATTGATTTTATATTTTGTGTTATTTATACTTTGTGTCAATAGCTCCCGGTAAACGTTGTCACTCGCCATATTTACCGAGAGCATTGTTTTATGATTTTGTTTTGCGTTTTCATAGGCTTTGAAATTTTTCTGCAAAGATATGACTTCAAAATGCCGTTTGTCAAGATGTATACAAGTATTTTACGGGATATAAAAGTTTAAGTCGTTGAAAATAAATGATGTCTGAAAATGGAAGTACAAGTTTTTTTAGTTTATAGTTTAAAGTTTATAGTTTATAGTAGTTTTAAAGTTGAGAGTTGATAAGTTTTAAAGTTTATAATATTTTAAAGTTCAAGGTCCAAAGCTCAAAGTTCAAGGTTCAAAGCTCAAAGCTCAAAGTCCAAAGTTCAAGGTTCAAAGTGTATAATAAATTCCAACCTTAAACCTTAAGCCTTAAACCTTAAACTAAACTTTCAACTTTCAATTTCTCTTCAATGCTTTCGTTTTCCTCGATCTCCAATTTCTTCCTGATATTAGTTCTCGCCTTGTTGACGGTGTTGATGCTCTTTCCGAGAATGTCGGCGGTCTCTTGCGAGGTGAAAGGCGTTAATGCCATGAGGCATACTTTATATTCTGTGTCGGAAAGTATGGGATATTTTTCCTTTATCTGCTCCGCTAATCCAGGATGTTCTTCATTAAATATTTTTAAGATAGCGTCGAAAGCGGTTTCACTATTATGATAGATTCTTCCTTTTATCATCTTATAATGTGATTCTGAATTGCTCTTGTTTCTGTCCATCAGCGTCATACTATATACAAGCATATATTTCCACTCCAAGTTACGCTTGTAATCGTCTTTGATTTCATTAAGTCGGAGAACCTCATTTTCAAACTTCAGTATTTCGTCTTTCATTTTCAGTTCTTCCTTTCTTTTCCGCAGGTTGATCTTTGTCTGGATATAAAGAAGCATACCTGTTATTAATGTAACAAAAAGCGAAGACATGAGAAGTCTGTGTTTTCTCAGAAGCTTGACGTTATATTCGTTCTGTACCTTCTCGTAATCATATTTCTTCTGTATCTCCAAGACATTCTGCTGCAAGCGTTCTTCCAACATTTCGATGTCCATCTCAGCAAAGTTCTTGTAATAATGGTAAGCCGATTCATAGTCGTTATCATCCATCGCTCTCTTCGCTAAGAAATAGTATATCGATGTCTTCATCGCCTGATCTTCGATACTGTCGATTTCGTTTTTCAGAAGATTCTCATAATATGAACAAGAGTCGTTTTCGTTCATTTTAGAGAAGATATATGCCAAATTCAGATGATAGCGCGGAATTTCTTTCTCTTCATTATTATATCTCAACGAAAGTCTTATGTAATCCAAAGCTTGATTGTAAATGCCGATCTCTTGATATAGAGCGCCGATATTTTGATAAGCTACGGAAATCACGTCATTGTCACCAGATTGTTCTGCATAACCGACGGCATCTTTGAAATATTGTATTGATTTGTCGGTGCTGTCCATTATGAAATAGGCTCTTCCTATGGCAGCATTGGTGTAGGAAAGCATTGTCGGGTTGTCTTTGGTTGTCATCGCCGACTCGCTGAGCATATTGATGGCTTCATCGAACGACCATTGTTCAAGAAGCAACATTCCCATATACTGTTGAGCGAGGCCGAGCAGGGCGGTGTCGCCTTCCGATTTTGCCGCATCGATGGTTTGTTTGTACGTCGCCATCGCGAGTTCGATTTCGGCGTTGTTTTCGTGTTCTTTTGCCAGATCAAAAAGCTCTCTCGCGGAACGACTCCTGCCGCATGAGAAAAGTAATATCAATAGTGCCGTTAATATGTGCAGACTTTTCATATTCTCAGATTTTAACTAACAAGACACACGTCCGTGTGCCTCTACAAGAGATTCAACTGATGACCAAAGGTTAAGGGGACTTCTATAAATTCCACGTTTAAATTAATTTTGACGATTATGATAAAAACTTTTTCGAGATTTATGTTTTATATTGAAATCTTTTCGTCTTTCTTTCAATCACATAGCTCGCTATGCTCTTTCAAGAAAAACAAAAATCTTCTCAAATATAAATTCATAAATCTTTCGAAAAGCAATTTATAGAAATCCCCATAATTCTCTAAAATTCTAATAAACTGTTGTCGGTTGACCGTTGTCTGTTGACATTCAAACTAACTTTCAATTTTCAACTTTCAATATTCAATTCGGTTGAGACGCACCAATTACCTATTGTTTATTTTCAAAAGTGTAATGTGTCACGTCTCTACATTAATTTTCAATTTTCAATTTACAACTTTCAATTTACAATTCGGTTGAGACGCACCAATTACCTATTGTTTATTTTCAAAAGTGTAATGTGTCACGTCTCTACATTAATTTTCAATTTACAACTCAATCCATTCCCATTCTGTTTCCAAGACGTTACGGCGTTCCTTGCATTCGTCGTCTTTACAGTCGAGGCTTATGTTCTTCTTGTCGAATGTGATTCGATATGTTCCCTCGATGCCTTTACATCCGGAGTTGTCGTTGAGGAATATGATCTGGTTTCCTTCGACGCTGTATTTACCTGTTATTGGCTCGGAAGCGTCAACGCCAGAGAAGTCGATGCGATAACCATATTCATCCATCGTTAAAGCTGAACCTTGCGTAGTGCTGAACCAGCATCCCGACAGTGTTTGATTCTCCTTGAATTCTTTCTTTAAATCAATGACTTCTGTCTGTTTCTTTTTAGCAGGCTCGGTCTGTTCAACATTAGGAGTCTCTTTCTTGGTTCCTTCCTTTTTCACTTCGGGTTTCTTTACCTCTTCTTCATGTTTTGGATTATCTTGTTTCTTTACGGGAGTTGTAGTTGCAGACGCGTCTTTTTCTTCATTATCGTCAGTGTTTTTCACTACTAATTCCTCGTTGTCTTTAACCTGACCGAATCTTGCTTTGATATTATCAGAAAACAATGATACGATGTAGGCTATAGCTGCCACGATTATTACGGATAATAAAATCTTCGCGAAGATATTTCCTGACTTGTTTTTCTTGTTGCTTTTCTTAGGTTTGGATGTTTTCTTAGGAGCTGTTTTTTTCATTCCTTTTTTCGTTGTCGCCATATAAATAATTTTGATTGCAAGTTTAATAAAATTTCGCCAAACTAAGGATAAAATTCTTAACTTTGCGCCAAAATTATCGAGCATGCAAGAATCAATTTTAATTTTGGATTTCGGGTCACAAGTGACTCAGCTTATAGGACGTCGTCTTCGTGAGTTGAATGTCTATTGCGAGATACATCCTTACAACAAGATTCCGGAACTCACTCCGGATATTAAGGGAGTCATTTTGAGCGGCAGCCCTTCATCGGTTCGTGATGAGAAAGCTCCTTTCGTAGATTTGTCTAATATAAAAGGTAAGTTGCCTTTGCTCGGTATTTGCTACGGATCTCAGTTTATGGCTCATCATTTCGGCGGCGAAGTCAACGGTTCCATCGCGAGAGAATACGGACGCGCTAACCTTACCATCACCGATGAATCATGTCCTTTGTTCGCTGGCGTAAGCAAGACATCACAGGTGTGGATGTCGCACGGCGATACCATCGCACGACTTCCAGAGAGAGCTCGCGTGATAGCAAGTACCGAAGACGTTGAAAACGCAGCATATAAAATAGATGGCGAGGAGACTTACGCGGTGCAGTTCCACCCGGAAGTTTTCCATACGACAGAAGGCAGCAAGATGATAGGCAACTTCGCCATGAACGTCTGTGGATGTAAAGGCGACTGGACTCCTGACTCGTTCATCGAAACGACAGTAGAATCATTGAAGAAACAACTCGGCGACGACAAAGTCATACTCGGTCTCTCAGGCGGCGTCGACAGCACAGTGGCAGCTGTATTGTTAAATAAAGCTATAGGTTCTAACCTGCATTGTATCTTCGTCGATAACGGCCTTCTCAGAAAGAACGAATTTGAAGATGTTTTAGATTCATATAAAGACTTAGGATTAAACGTTATCGGTGTCAACGCAGGAAAACTCTTCTTGGATAAACTTGTTGGCGTGACAGATCCTGAGTTGAAACGTAAAGCCATCGGAACGACATTTATCGAAGTGTTCGAGATGGAAGCCAAGAAGATAAAAGGCGCAGACTGGCTCGCACAAGGAACTATATATCCTGACGTGATTGAAAGCGTAAGCGTCAACGGTCCAAGCTGTAAGATCAAGTCGCATCATAATGTGGGCGGTCTCCCTGAAAAGATGAACCTCAAGATAGTGGAACCTTTACGTTCTTTGTTTAAAGACGAAGTACGTCGCGTGGGCCGCGCCCTCGGTATCAAGAAAGAACTCATCGGTCGTCATCCTTTCCCGGGACCAAGTCTCGGAATACGTATCCTCGGCGAAGTGAGTGAAGAGAAATTAAGAATACTCCGCGATGCCGACGACGTATTCATCTCAGGACTTAGAAACTGGAAATGTGAACTCCCAAGCGCATCATATCCTAACGAGATGGCCGACAACTTATACGACGCTATCTGGCAAGCCGGAACAATGTTGCTTCCTGTGAAGAGCGTCGGCGTGATGGGCGACGAACGTAGCTATGAATACACAATAGCATTGCGCGCCGTCATCTCTACAGACGGAATGACAGCCGACTGGGTACATCTTCCTTACGAATTTATGGCTAAAGTGTCAAACGACATAATCAACAAAGTTAAAGGCGTTAACAGAGTATGTTACGACATCAGCTCTAAACCACCTGCGACAATTGAATGGGAATGATTGACAATTAACAATTAACAATTGACAATTGACAATTAACAATGTAGAGACGCGTCAATGTTTCCTGCAAAGAAATAAAAGAATCATTGACACGTCTCCTAATTTTAGAATAATTCAAATAATAATTAAATAATCAAACCCTCGTCGACTGTTGACTTTTGGTCGTTGACTGTTGACATCAAAAAAAATAATTAAGAAAAAGTTATGAAAACAATGAATTGGAAGAAAGAAGCATTGGCTTATTTCTATCTCGTTTTTGGTAGTTTGTTGTTCGCTCTCGGCGACGTATTATTCGTTAACCCTTATCTTTTGGCTCCAGGTGGAACATACGGTCTCTCGAACGTATTGAACACAGTATGGCCATGGAAAATCAGTTTGTACGCCTTGTGTATGGATATTCCATTGTTGATTATCGGTACTTTGATTTTAGGACCTAAGTTCGGTTTCAAAACCATCCTGTCTACATTCTTGATTTTCGGTTTCACATTCTTGATTGAGACCTTCATCGGTTACACGCCAATTATCCAAAACGGTATCTTTGAAAATCCAGATGTCGTCAACGCAGAATGGTTGTTGGTGCCTCATTCAGAAAGCATTTATTTCGCTCCTGACTACTTCCTTAACACTTTGGTTGCTGGTGGTATCTACGGTTTGGCTATCGGCCTCATCTTCAAGTCGGGTGCGACATCTGGCGGTAGCGACATCATCTCCATGATCTTACATAAATATACAAAGATTTCCCTCGGTACTTTGGTTATGATCGTCGACTCATGTATTACACTCACAACATTGATTGCCTTCGGTCAGTTACGTCTTCCAATTTACTCAATCTTGGTTATCTTCATCGAAGGTAAAATCATCGACTTGGTTGTCGACGGATTCAACTCATACAAGACAGCGTTCATCGTTACTGATAAAGCAGAAGAAGTTCGCGACATCATCGTCAAGGACATCAACCGTGGCGGTACATGCTTCTTCGGTAAAGGTTTGTACAAAGGTGTAGATCGCAAAATGATCTATGTAACCTTGACACGTCCGGAACTCGTTAAGTTACAGTCATTACTTAGCGAAGTCGATCCAGAAGCATTTGTAAATGTTGTTTCAAGTACAGATATTTTAGGTAAGGGCTTTAAGCCACTTTCGGAATAAAATTAACAATTAACAATTAACAATTGACAATTAACAATTAACAGTTAACAATTAACAGTTAACAATTAACAATTGACAATTAACAGTTAACAATTGACAATTAACAATGTAAGGACATATTGAATGTGTTCGCAGTAGGGACGTGTCAATCAATTGATACGTCTCTTCTTTTTTTAAAAATTTTCAGATTCTCAGATTTAAACAAAATCCGTTGTCCGTTGTCTGTTGTCTTTTTCTTATCTTTGTCGAAAATTGTTTAAACGTGGAATCTCTATAAGTCCCCTTATGTTAGTAATGAATCTGATAAACTGAAAAATGCTTACTACCTTATTCATATTGTTATTGACGTTGACGAATCCTTCCGAGGCTAATACTCATGATATAAATGATTATTATGAAACCGTTATTGATAATCATGAACAATTGTTGAACAGTTGGCATCAGATTTATAATGACTCCGCAATATTGCAGGTGGTAGATTACTTTGACTCTCTTGATGTCGTTAATTCTGATTCGGAAGTTAGATGGAATAAGGCGAGAGGACATCATATTTTGGGTAGTATCTGCGCTGCAAATAAAGATTATACCATGGCGATGGAGCATTTTATCATTTCTTTGAAATCATTGGATGATCTCCCTTTTCATATTTACGAGATGCAGCAAAATCGTCTGAAAGGCTTGATATATAAAAAGATTTCCTCCATGTTTCTGTTTTGCGAGTTTTTCGATAAGTCTTTCGACATGTTGTTGGAATCTATCGCTAAATTTCATGCTTGCAACGATTCGTCTCACCTTTTAGTTGAATATTTGACATTAGGAAGTTTTTGTGACATGCTTGATGAAGATGGTTCTAATCCCGACACCAATCTGTATTACATAAGGAAAGCCGAAAATTATCTGCCCAAATTTCCAGAGTTGTCGTATGAGAGAGCTTATTACGATTATTGTTTGTCTTATTATTACCGATCTGTCAATCAGCACGACACAGCATTGGTCCTTAGAACGAAGGCTTTGCGTAATATGCCCAAATACAATTCCTTTTATTATTCTATGAGCAGAGCGGCAGCATACGCTTTTTATGCTGAGCAGAAATATGATTCCGCTTTGTACTATGCATTGGAAGCGTTTCGATCACCAGATTTGTTTGATCAACGAGATGCGGCGGAAGGTCTTTCAGAGATCTATAATGTGTTGGGTGATGAAAAAGAATCGGTAAAATATGCCAGCATCTATCGTGAAATTCAAAAAAAGAGTTTGGATCTCAAAATACAGAATGCAACAATTGGAAAAATATACGACACGTATTTAAATGAAAAATTGTTGCCTGAAAAGAATGACGTAGCACGTCAAGCGATATGGATTGTTGTAATATTAGTTATTGTGGCTATAACGATACTTGTCGTTTATGTTAAAAATAATAAAGACAAAAGTAGTTATGAATTAGCTAATACTTTGTTTTTGGAGAAATGGAACACATTTCAGGAGACGGAAATTGTTATGTCTATTATCGAACGCTGTGATGACAACAAAGATTTGATGGGCGACACTGTCATGTATTTTAAGAAACCTCTCACCAATACTGAAATAAGTGTTTTTAAAGCGACTATCGATTCTCTTTTTAACGATTTCACCAATCGCTTTTCATCAAAATATCCCGACTTGACCAAGGTGGAACTCGATTATTGTTTTATTTCCATCCTTCCATTGACTGAAATTCAAAAAGCTGGACTGCTTTCGCTTTCCTATCAAGGTATAGTGAGTCGCCGAAAAAGAGTTACTAATAAATTAAGGGAATCTCTTCAAAATCAAAAATTGATTGATTTTATGAAGAAAAGCCTCAAAGACGGGCTGATATAGTCAAATACATATTTTTGAATAGTCAATTATAGATAATTTTGCCGCCGATAATTGGCGGTATCAGGCCCTTCTGTCTTTTGTCATTAATAAAAAATAGGGCTATGTCTAATAAATTCAAAAATATGGTGAAAAATAGATTTTTTATGTTAGCAATGTCGTTTCTTTTAACGGCAAATCTTTGTTTGGCTCAAGAAACTGCATCAATTTCAAGATGGCGTTTCGGAACATCGGTGTCAGGAGGTTACACCTTCGCCCATAACAATTCCAATGATTATGTAAATTGCAACTGGGAATTAGATTTATATCACGATAAGTTACAGACTTCGTTTTATAGCAGGGCAGGATGGAACGAAACAGATAATATGTTTGATTTTGGATTGAAAGCAGGTTATAGCGTAGTTGACGGAAATGTCTTGCAAGTCACGCCGATGATAGGATTTGGTGCTATGGATTCTAAACCGACACCTTCTTTCGGTGCAAATCTTGATTTTAAATTGTGGACCAATAAGAAAACAAAGAGAAACGATATTTGGATGATAAGGCTACAATATAATTGCTCTCTGCCGTTGACGAATGAAAAAGTTGTTGGTATTCATAGCATAGCAATTGGTGTTGCTGTAAAGGGTATCCTTTTTTCAGTTAACAATTAACAGTTAACAATGTACTGACACATAATGTGTTCATCATAGAGATGCGTCAATCCTGCTAAGTATAAATAAAGTGTGATTGACGCGTCTTTTCTCTTTTTCTAAATTTTCAAGTTTTCAGATTTTCAGTTTCTCAGGTTTAAAAAATCTTTCGTCATTAGCCCTTTGCCATTAGTCTTTTTATTATCTTTGTCGAAAATTGTTTAAACCGAAGATATATAATTCTATTCTCATAATAAGATGATAATGAAAACTTTTAGAATCATATTGTTTTTGTCGTTCATTTGTGCGATGGATGCGTTCTTCGCTCCATCATTAAATGCTCAGGAATCGTTGAAGTCTAATACCGTAACTGAATATAACGGAAAGAAATTCTACATCCATACCGTTAAAAAGAAACAGTCGTTGAACGAAATTGCAGAGATTTATGGAGTGACCGTTTTTGATATCTTATCCGAAAATAAAGACCTTAAGAAAACAAATCCGAAAGCAGGAACCATAATAAGAATACCTTATAAGGAAGTTGTCGTCGAAGAAATTTTGCTTGAAGAAGAGTTGATAGAGCAGGATACCATAGTTTATGCTCCGGAATTTGTCCCGACTAATTTTGATTCGGAACGATTGTATAAGGTGGCGTTGATGATGCCGCTTTATCTTGAACAGGTTAATGAAGAATTTTTGGAGGAAGAAGTCTCCAACAAGCAGCTTCTCGCGAAACCTTTCTCATATCTGCATTTTTATGAAGGCTTTATGATTGCCGTCGATTCTATGGTGAGCAAATATGATATGAAGATAGACCTTAAAGTTTATGATATAGATCAGGATACGAATAAGGTTATCGCCGCATTGAACGATACTTGTCTTGCCAAAATGGATGTTATTGTCGGTCCCTTTCATCTAAAACCTTTTGAGAGAGTCAACGCTTTTGCGAATGAGAATGAGATAATGATAGTGAATCCGATGACGTTGAGAGAAGACTTAGTTGTCGGAAATAAGTTCATGGTGAAGGTGAAGCCATCTTTTACAAGTCAGATGGAATGGCTTGAGAAAGTGATTGCAGACAAATATACAGACAATAATATCTTTGTCTTTACAATGGATTCTTCAAATATGGATTATGCGCGTATGATAGAGGAGATTGCCTTAAGAAATATTAAGGAGTTTTCATACGTACCTAACTCCCATATCAAAAAAATCATCAAGAAGCAGCATGACGCTCTGAAAAATGAAGAGGTTGAATTTGACTCGACTAAATATCAGTCGGATAATATCTCATTCGATGTATCGATGATATATGAGTTTCCGGATGACACAACGAATTTGAAAAACATGGTGATGGTATACGACTATTCTATAGACAGCTTAAATAAAATTAAGAATACGGCCTCAGCGTTTAGAAATAATTTGGTTATAGTTTATGGTGATGACAAGGTCTTCGCTACAGAGATGATAAACAAACTTAATATTTTCAGCAAAGACCATCCTCTTACTTTGATCGCGCTTCCCGACTGGTCGAAGCATGATCGCCTCTTCAATGAGAATCTGCTAAAACTCAGTACTATCGTTTTCGATGATGACTATACGGATTACGGTAAATATCATGTGGGTAAGTTTATATGTAAGTTCAGAGACGAATATGGAACAGAACCTAAAGATATGGCGTATCACGGATTCAACATTGGTTGGTATTTCCTTAACGCCTTGATTAATTATGGTGATGATATAAATACGGCTATTGAATCGTACGATATTCCGTTGCTCAATACGAGATACAGTTTTCAAAGAAAATCGGAACTCGACGGATGTGAAAACACCTATTGGAACATTTATCAGTACAATAACCATCAGAAGAATCTGTTACACCCACAATTGAGAATTGAAAAATAATGTAGAGACGTGACACATTACACCTTTGAAAATAAACAATAAGTAATTGGTGCGTCTTAATTGAATTGAAAAATAATGTAGAGACGTGACACATTACACCTTTGAAGATAAACAATAAGTAATTGGTGCGTTTTAATTGAATTGAAAATTAATGTAGAGACGTGACACATTACACCTTTGAAAACAAACAATAAGTAATTGGTGCGTCTTAATTAAAAATTAAAAATTAAAAATTGAAAATTGAAAATGAATATGAATAAGATTTTTGTGATGACATTATTCTTATCGTTCTTCGTTTTTGTGTCGTGTGGCGGAGATAAAAACGACGATGTGGTGAAGTCGTATTATGACGATGGAGTCATTAAATCGGAGTTAAGATATAAAGACGGAAAATTGAATGGCGAAAGTGTATGGTATTATGCTAACGGCAAGCCGCAGATGAAGATAAATTACACTAACGACACCTTGAATGGTGAGGCGGTGCGTTGGTATGATAACGGTAATGTCGAGGCGAAATATTTCTTCAAGGACGACCAATATGAAGGAGCTTTTGAGAAATATAATGTTTATGGCAATATGGTTAAGTTGGAACATTATAAAGAAGGTGTTCTTCATGGTGAGTTGCGACAATGGTACGATAACGGGAAGATCTTCGTCGAAGGACAATATGAGGAAGGCATGTTTCAAGGGCGTTGGGTGATTTATTACGAGAGCGGCTCTATCGGTTCGACGGCAGTATATGAAAAAGGTCGTGGAGTGCAGCATGGATATTCTCCCGACGGTTCTCTTATTACGGAGATACAGTATGTTGATAATGTCAAAGACGGGGAGGAAAAACGTTATGGCAGAGATGGTTCGGTGACGGAAATCTTGATTTGGGAAGAAGGTGAGTTCGTGAAAAAAATTAAATAAAAAATATTTGATAAATATTTGGAATTTATAAATTAAAAACATTACCTTTGCCGAACGATTATTAAATGAATTAATCTTAATTTATTAACCCAATAAAAAAATAAAAGTAATGAACGTACAAACCATTATGACAAACTTGGAAGCAAAGCATCCAGGTGAAAAAGAGTATTTACAAGCAGTCCGCGAAGTTTTGGAATCAGTAGAAGAAGTCTACAACCAACATCCAGAATTCGAAAAAGCAAGAATCGTTGAACGTTTGGTAGAACCAGATCGTATCTTCACATTCAGAGTTGTATGGGTTGACGATCAAGGTGAAGTTCAAACAAACATCGGTTACCGTGTACAATACAATGCAGCTCTCGGCGCATACAAAGGCGGTCTCCGTTTCCACCCAGCTGTTAATGTTTCAATGTTGAAATTCTTAGGTTTCGAACAAATATTCAAAAACGCTTTGACAAACCTTCCACTCGGTGGTGGTAAAGGTGGTGCTGATTTCGACCCAACAGGAAAATCAGACGCTGAAATCATGCGTTTCTGCCACGCTTTCATGTATGAATTATGGAGAAACATCGGTGCTGACCAAGATTCACCAGCTGGTGACGTCGGCGTTGGCGGCCGTGAAATCGGTTACTTGTACGGTATGTACAAAAAATTGGCTCGCGAACACAGCACAGGCGCATTGACAGGTAAATCATACGGCTGGGGTGGTTCTTTGATCCGTCCAGAAGCTACAGGTTTCGGCGCTATGTACTATGTCAACCGCATGGTAAAACAAGTTGGCGACACAATGGAAGGCAAGAGAATCGCTTTGTCAGGCTTCGGTAACGTAGCATGGGGCGCAGCAACAAAAGCTATCGAACTCGGTGCTAAAGTCGTTGCTATCTCAGGTCCAGACGGCGTTTGCGAAATCCCAGAAGGTATCACAATGGAAATGGTTAACTATATGCTCGAAATGCGCGCTTCAAACCGCAACAAAGTTCAAGATATGGCCGACAAATTCCCAGGCAAAGCTATCTTCACTCCTGGTAAGAAAGCTTGGAGCATCAAGTGTGATATCGCATGTCCTTGTGCATTCCAAAACGAAATGAACGAAGACGACGCTAAAGAATTGTTAGCAAACGGCGTTAAATACGTTGCTGAAGTATCTAACATGGGTTGCCAACCAGGCGCTATCTCAACAATCCAAAACGCTGGTATCCCATTCGGTCCTGGTAAAGCTGTTAACGCTGGTGGCGTTGCTACTTCAGGTCTCGAAATCTGCCAAAACGCTGGTCACATCAACTGGACAGCTGAAGAAGTTGACGCTAAGTTGTTAAAGATCATGAACGACATCTATGACCTCTGCGTTGAATACGGTAAAGAAGCTGACGGCACAATCAACTACGTTAAAGGTGCTAACGTCGCCGGTTTCATGAGAGTAGCAAAAGCTATGTTAGCTCAAGGTATCGTTTGATATATTCTAATAGAATTTATTTCTATAAACATAAACCTCGGGATTAAACCCCGAGGTTTTTTGTTATATTTGCACCTATGAAAAAACTTACATATTTTATCTTGTTATTATCACTCGCTTCTCAATGCATTATGGCAAATTGCCAAGACTCGATTTCGGTCAGTCAGGATAAGTTGACTATAGCGAAATTATATTATGACAGCGCATTTTTATGTCTGTCAAATAAAGATTATTATTCGGCTATGCCTAAACTGATAAAGACAGCCGCACTTGTAGAGAATCTGCCTGAAGACATGACGGACGAGGAAATTCATCTCACCTCAAGGGCGTATTATCAGATGGCGTATGTGTTTCAGAAAATGATTATGACATCGTATGCTGTTGAGACAGCTCTCAGAGCCTCGCAATATCAAGATATGAGACAGGATACAGCATGGATGCTATTCACTAAAATTAGATTGGCAGAATATTATCAGGTGACGAAAAATAAAGATTCGGTCGATTATTATCTCAAACAAGTGATTCCGTTATCAGATTCTGTGAAGTATACTTATGAATACAATACAGCATTGAGACTTGCTGCTCGTAATTATTACGATAAGGAAGAATATGATACGGCTTTTATATTGTATAAAGATATAATAAATTTTAAACAGCGACATGGTATGACTACATTGAATGATTCTATCTCATTAGGAATCTTGATGTTTCATAGTCCGTACGAATATCAGTCTAAACCATATCTTGCCAAAGCTTTTGACAAGATTGAGAGAAATCCATCGACTAATATGAGAGATATGGGACTTATATTTTTTCTTCTGTCAAAATTATATGAGAAAGAAGGTAATAGCGACAGTGTTTCTATATGTCATAAACTAATGCCAGAATTTATTGATTACATGGCTGAAGAGAAAAGCGATGAATTAAAACTTGAATTAATGTACAATAATTTTAAAACGGAACGTGACCAACGTCTGTATGAATTGCGATTGCAGAAAGAGAAAATAAGGAATCGTAATGTTGCCATATATTGCGTGTTTGCCTTGTCAATCTTGTCTGGAATTACGATTATATTAAAGAGAAGAAATAGGAAGAAGCTTGATGATGTCTCCGATTATAATAAGAAATGGAAATCTATTGAGCAAAACGAATTGTTGCAATGTGTTAGGTCAAGGCTTGTAACCGACAATGGCGAGAAAATATCTGTTAAGAATATAGAGAAATATAGCGACAGAAGTTTAAGCAGTATAGAATTGATGGAATTGAGACGTTTGATTGATACGACTTTCAACGGACTTGTCAGTCGGTTGTCTGAACGGTATCCTGAATTGAATAAGGTTGACATCTACTGCTGCTGTTTGTCGCTTTTAGGCTTGACTAATTCGGAGATGGCAGTTCTCCTCGGAGTTAGGTACAGTGCCATCAGCACACGAATCAACAGTATAAAAAAGATATTTGGTACAGAAGAGAGTATTGGTGATTTTGTGGCAAGATACTATTCCGAGATGTAGTGATGCCATTGTTGAAATAGCCCTTATATTTCTCAAAATGGGATAAAAGGACTATTATAGGGACGAAATAAGCAGGATTGTAAAAAAATGTAAAAAATATACCTTTCTTTATATTTGCATTCGGTGTAATTTTGCGGCATGATTAACAAAAATAAAAATTGAATTATGACACGCAAAATTATTTTACTTACAGTTTTAATGTCACTTGTTGTGATAAATAGTACTTTTTCCCAAGAATGGCAGTTTTCTATAGAATCAGATACTTTAGAAGGTTATGGACTTACATCAAATGTCACAGAACTATCTAATGGCAATTTACTAATGCCATGTAATCATGCCTTTAGATATAATCCGAATGAGAATGCGACTATATGTCCTTCAATAATATTATTGTCAAAAGATGGAAAAGAATTGGCTCGCAATGATTTTTTTCGTCCAGGATATTGTTTAATGTCTCACGGACAAGCATTTGAAAAAAATAATAGTCTGTACTATTGACAACATATACTCCGGAACATACGAAAAATTGTTTCAATAATCATTTCGAGAATTCTGACAATCCTCCATCAGATGGGAAATTAGTACTGATGAAATTAGACGACCAACTTAATATGGAAGAATGTTATGAGCATAGTTGGCCCGTCGATAC
>SUWS01000060.1 GCA_015061365.1 Lentimicrobiaceae bacterium
CATCGATTTTTCCGTCCATCACGCCTTGTACGTTACTCGACTGATAGTTAGTTCTGTGGTCTTTCACGCGGCGGTCGTCGAAGACGTAGCTTCTAATCTGTGAGCCCCATTCTATCTTCTTCTTGCCGGCTTCGATCTTGTTCTTCTCTTCCATACGATGTTGAAGCTCCTTGTCATAAAGCTGTGACTTCAAAAGACGGAGTGCGTTCTCTCTGTTCTTAGGCTGGTCGCGGCTCTCGGTGTTTTCAATCAAGATTTCCTCTTCCTCGCCTGTGTATGGATCTTTGTATTGGTAACGGAGACGAACTCCCGATTCCACCTTGTTAACGTTCTGACCGCCAGCGCCACCGCTACGGAATGTATCCCATGAGATCTTCGATGGGTCGATGACGACTTCAATAGAATCGTCGACGAGAGGTGTCACGAAGACAGAGCTGAACGATGTCATACGTTTGCCTTGTGCGTTGTAAGGAGAGACGCGGACGAGACGATGCACGCCGTTTTCACCTTTGAGATAACCGTATGCAAAGTCACCGTCTATTTCCATAGTGACGGTCTTGATACCAGCTTCATCACCTTCAAGTAAGTTGCTGATTCTTACCTTATAATTATGAGACTCGGCGTAACGCATATACATACGCATAAGCATTTGTGCCCAGTCCTGCGACTCAGTGCCGCCGGCGCCCGAATTGATTTTCAAGACGCAGCTCATCTGGTCGGCTTCTTCGTGAAGCATATTTCTGAATTCTAAATCTTCAACAAGTTGTATTGTGGTTTCATATTGTTTATCGACTTCTTCCTCCTCAGCCTCTCCCTCTTTAGCGAACTCAAACAAGACGCCGAGGTCGTCGTTAGCTTTCACTATCTCGTCGTAAGCTGTCACCCAACTTTTCACGTCGCGGAGCTTACGCATTATCACCTTACCGTTTTTAGGATCGTCCCAGAAGCCGTCGGCATTGGTCTGTTCGTCTAATTCTTTAATCTGCATCAACTTACCGTCGATGTCAAAGATACCTCCTCAAGGATTCAATCCTCTTACATAACTCTTTGCAGTTTTCTATTGTTATCATGTTTTTTTGATTAAAATTATTGATTTGCAAAGATAATAAAAAGACTCTGAACTTTGACTTCGACACTGACTTTATTTTAAAACATCAATATGTTTCCTTAAAGTAAGTTAATATGGAAAACAACACATCTCCCCAATTGTCAACTGTCAACTGTCAACTGTCAATTGTTAATTGTAAACTGTTAACTGTCAACTTTCAACTTTAAAACTACTATAAACTATTAACTATTAACTATAAACTTTAAACTTTAAAAGGAGGGCGTTCCGGCAAGCCGTCGGGCTTTCCGCTATATCTTTGCTCGCTCCGTAAACTGCGCTCGCAAAGGATGCCGCTCCAATCCCTAACGCAGAGAGGCTGCTATAAAAACAAATCCGTGGGAGAAAAAAATATTCCCCACTAATTTCACTGATATTCACAGAAGCTATTCGTGCCAATCCGTGGGAGATTTTATCCCTATCAATTATGAATTATGCATTAAAGAAACGCGCCAATTACACCGTGTTTATTTTCATTGGTGTAATCGACGCGTCTCCACAAATTATGAATTATGCATTATGAATTAAATAAATATGTACTTCAAGATGAACAGCACTGCCAAGATGTACATTGCTGGCGTGAGTTTCTTGAATTTACCGCAGCAAATATTGATGATGACGTATGAAATCATGCCGAGCATGATACCTGCTGAGATTGAATAGGCGAGAGGCATCATGGCGAGAGTGATGAAAGCTGGTACCGCTTCTGTTGCATCGTCAAAGTCGATGTTTCTTACTGGCTCCATCATGAGCATACCGACGAGGATAAGCACAGGTGCAGTAGCAGCTCCAGGAACTGAGAGGAACAATGGCGAGAAGAACAATGCTATTGCGAAACAACATGCTATGGAGAACGCTGTCAATCCGGTGCGACCGCCTTGTGCCACGCCTGCTGCACTTTCCACGTATGTCGTTGTGGTTGAAGTACCGAGCATCGCACCTGCTGTCGTTGCGATAGCGTCAGCCATGAAAGCTTGTTTCAAGTTAGGGATACGTCCGTTTTCGTCGACCATCTTAGCCTTCGTGCTGACACCGACGAGCGTTCCTACCGTGTCGAACAAATCTATGAAGAGGAACGTGAAGACGATGACAAGCATATCGAGGGTGAAGATGTTGTGCCATTCAAATTTACAGAATATAGGAGCTATAGATTCCGGAGTCGAGACAATGCCTTTAAACTCCGTTATCCCCATCGGGATGCCGATGACAGTGGTGACGAGGATTCCGATGAGCATCGCACCTTTGACGTTCAAGGCATAGAGCACGCCAGTGATGATGAGACCTATAAGAGCTAAGAGAGCGGTGCCTGATGTGATGTCGCCGAGAGCGATGAGAGTGGCGTCGTCATTGACGATGATACCGGCGTTCTGCATACCGATGAAAGCGATGAAAAGACCGATACCGCCACCGATGGCGTAACGTAAGTTCTTAGGAATAGCATTGACAATAGCTTCGCGAATATTAGTTATCGTCATGATGATAAATAAGATACCTTCGATGAAGACGGCTGTGAGAGCGAACTGCCACGAGTAGCCCATTCCCATACATACCGTAAAGACAAAGAAAGCGTTGAGACCCATTCCTGGAGCAAGTCCGAAAGGAAGTTTAGCAAGAAACGCCATCGCCAAAGTACCGATGATGGCGGCGAGAGCTGTTGTCGTAAATACCGCGCCAGCTGGCATTCCCTCGAGCAGACCGAACATCGAAGGGTTGACGGCAAGAATGTAAGACATCGTGAGGAATGTCGTAATACCCGCAACAATCTCAGTGCGAATATTATGTTTCTTAGAATCGAAACCGAAAAGTTTGTTTAACATAAGATTAAAATTTAGTTAATAAAATTCGGTACGAATATAAGAAAAAACTTTGAACTTTGAACTTTGAACTAAGAACTTTGAACTTTTACTTTTACTTTTACTTTGACTTTGACTTTGACTTTGACTCTGACTATGAATTATTGACTCAGTGACTCATAGACTTCTAATACTAACGATAGCGAATATCCTTTCGAGACGGCGTATCTCACCAACTTTGCCTTACGTTTATAAGGGTCTGTTTCGTTTATCTTCTTGTTTTTAAGAAGATTGACAAGTTCATCTTTATATGAGTCCTCGTCAATTTCAGAAAGCACATCGTCTATAATATCCTTATCGATGCCTTTTGAGATAAGCGAGAGTTTAATCTTGTTGACGCCCCATTTCTTGACATTCAACTTGCTTTTCACATAAAGGCGACAATAACGCTCATCGTTGATAAAGCCTTCATCTTGAAGAAAATCGATGATAAAATTCTTATCATTATCGTCATCAAGTTCAAGGGAATTTAATTTAGAATAAATCTCTTTCTTGCAACGATCCTGATAATTGCAATAATGAAGCATTTTCTTTAAAACCGAGAATTTGTCCATAATTAGTTAAAACAGTCTTTAGGCAAAAATAAGAAAAATTAAATTCATAATTCATAGTGCATAATTATTATTTTTACCATCTTCATTTTTATTGGGACTTATATTCAAAAAATTTTTATCTTTACAAACTGAAAATTATAGCGATGCTATTTTTTATTTTGAAATCAAATCATTTATTATCATAATATTATGAAAAAAGTTTTAATAATTTTATGTTGCGTTTTGGCATTACAATCATGCAACAAAGACAATACGAAAAATGAAACCATCAACGGTTTTGACATCAATTGGACTGGCGATTTAGGCAAAAAAGAAAAAGACGCCGTAAGAGACATGATTTCTAATATGGTTAAGGTAGAGACCGGTACTTTCTACATGGGCGCACAAAAAGACTCTGTCGAATATTACTGTTACGACGAAGAAGCCACCAGTTTAGAAGGTCCTGTTCATGAGGTTACAGTAAGCGAGTTCTATATCAACAGATACGAAGTTACTCAACTTCTTTGGGAAGCTATCATGGGCGAGACTCCTAACGATGAAAACGATATGCAATGGGAAGATGAATTCGGCAAAGGCGACAACTATCCGGCTTATAGAATCTCATACGACGAAGTCGAGACTTTCATCGGTAAGTTGAACGAATACACTGGGTTACGTTTCTCACTCCCAACAGAAGCTCAATGGGAATATGCTGCAAAAGGCGGCAAAGACACTTACTACTCTTTATATGCTGGAGGCGGCAATGTTTTAGAAGTGGCTTGGATTGACAGTAACAGCGACAAATGCAGTGAAGTTGGAAAGAAAAACGCTAACGGCTTAGGTCTCTACGACATGAGCGGCAACGTATGGGAAATGTGCCAAGACTGGTATTATGACTATACAGAGGAAGCTGTGACAGACCCAGTAGGCGAAGAATATAATCAAGGTTATAAAGTGTTCCGCGGCGGAAGCTGGAATACCAACGCTCAACAAGCAAGAGTGACAGCTCGTTACAGACAAGGCATCCACTACCGCGACTATAACACGGGATTTAGATTGGTGATAGAATAATTCAATTCACAATTCATAATGCATAATTCATAATTATTGAGAACCAAGTGATTATGAATTATGCTTTTTAATTTAAATATAAACCTCTTTTATGAAACCAAATAACATTATAGTTGTCAAAAGCAAGAATTTTGCTATTAATTGCATTAAACTTTATCAGTTTTTGAATAATAAAAAATCCGAATATGTCATTTCTAAACAATTACTTAGAAGTGGAACCTCTATTGGAGCTAACGTTAAAGAAGCAATACGAGGACAAAGTACAGCAGACTTTAAAGCAAAAATGAACATTGCATTAAAAGAAGCAAGTGAAACCGAATATTGGATTGAAATATTGAATGAGTCTAATTATTTAACAAAATCTGAAACTGCAAATCTTCTAAACGATTGCAGAGAACTAATTAAAATCTTAACATCCATAGTAAAGACAACAAATGAGAGAATAAATTCATAATTCACAATGCATAATTCATAATTGCGGAAATCAAATAATTATGCATTATGAATTATAAATTATGAATTGGCTTTAAACAGCCTCTCAATCCACGCCGCCTTTCCTATCTTGCGAAGGGCGTTTTTCACATATTGACGGTTTTCTGGCTTGTACCAGAAGAAAAATCTCTGCTGATCTAACTTCTCCTGCTTCGTCTTGGCAACAAAGACCGGCTTTAAAGTATATGGGTCGTAACCAGAATAATAAATCTCCGTCGCTAAAGTCATCGGCGTCGGCGTGAAGTCCTGAACCTGCTCTAATCTGTAACCTAAGTCCTTAGTCTTCACAGCAAGTTCCGCCATATCGGTCAAAGTACAAGCCGGGTGACTCGATATAAAATAAGGTATCAGCTGCTGGTTGAGATGAAATTTCTCGTTGACCTTATCGAATTTCTTTTTCAGCTTGACGAAAAGATTGAACGACGGTTTACGCATCAACTTCAAAACTTCGTCGCTCGAATGTTCAGGCGCTACTTTCAGACGACCGCTCACATGACGTTTCATCAGTTGCTCGAAATATTCATCGTAACCTAATTTCCCCGAAGGATCTTCATTAGTCAAAAACAAATCGTAACGAATTCCCGAGCCGATGGTAGCTTTCTTAACTTGCGGCATCTTATCGACTTCCTTATAAAGCTCGATGAGCGGATGATGGTTGGTATCTAAGTTCTTACAGATGTTAGGCTGTATGCAAGTCGGGCGCACGCACTTCTCACAGAGACTCTCATCTTTGCCTTTCATGCGATACATATTAGCCGAAGGACCGCCGAGGTCGGAGATATAACCTTTGAAATCTTCCATCTCAACGACTTGCTTCACCTCTCTCATGATCGACTTCTTGCTGCGTGATGCGACGAACTTACCCTGATGCGCCGATATGGTACAAAATGCGCATCCGCCGAAGCATCCGCGATGAATATTCACCGAATGACGAATCATCTCGTAAGCAGGAATCACGCCGCGTTTCGCATATTTAGGATGAGGCAGTCGAGTGTAAGGCAAGTCGAAAGAAGCGTCGATTTGCGCTTCCGTCATCGTCGGATAAGGAGGATTAATATATAAGGTGTGATTTCCTACATCCTGAAGCAGACGGTTGGCATGTTTCTTATTCGATTCAATCTCGACGTTCTTGAAGTTCGAGGCGTAAGTCTTCTTGTCCTTCAGACATTCCTCGTGAGAAGCCAACCGCAAATCATTCCATCCCGACTGTATGGACGTCCCTTGCCGCGTCCTCAAGAAGAAAGTCTGCGGGACATTCGTTATCTCTTCAATCTTCTTATTCTCATCTAATGCTTTAGCTATTTCCACTATCGCGAGTTCACCCATTCCATATACGCCGAGGTCAGCTTTGGAGTCGAGCATGATAGTAGGTCTCAGCTCATCAGCCCAGTAGTCGTAATGTGTAACTCTACGGAGAGACGCTTCAATTCCGCCGATGATGACAGGAGTGTCGGGATATAATTTCTTCAGTATGTTGGAATAAGTTATCGTCGCGTAGTCGGGACGGAAGCCAGCCTCGCCGCCAGGAGTGTAAGCGTCGTTAGAACGCAGACGTTTGTTGGCAGTATAATGATTCACCATCGAGTCCATCGCGCCGGCGGAGATGCCGAAGAAAAGACGCGGCTTGCCGAATTTCTTGAAGTCGCGGAGGTCGTCACGCCAATTAGGTTGCGGAATCAAAGCCACCTTATAGCCGTGACTTTCAAGGACACGACCTATGACAGCAGCGCCGAAAGCCGGATGATCGACGTAAGCGTCGCCAGTGATTATCACAATATCGACTTCGTTCCAGCCACGTAAGTCGGTCTCTTTCTTTGTTATCGGCAGCCAATCTAATAAGTTCATGCGAAAAATGCTTTTAATGATTCACGAGCGTCACGAAGTTTATCCAACCAAATCTCACCAGAGTTCTGACCTATGATGTCGGTGACGTATTTCACAGAGACGAAAGTGACTTCCATCTCCTTACATATCTGCGCCTGAGCGAAAGCCTCCATGTCGATAACGTCGCCGTTGAAATGCCCCACTTCCGTCACGAAGCTGTCGCCGGTGTTTACGATTCCTATTTGTTCGTAATTATCAACGACATCGACACCTACTTTCTCAGGGAAAGAAATATCTTTACATACACCAGGCAGTTCTATCTTCTCCATATCTCTATCAACAAAACGATGACAGACAAATATATCGCCCACCTTATGATTCAGAGTTCCAGCAGTTCCCACATTGAGAACCAAGTCGTAACGATTTTCACACAGAGCTTTCGTCAGGTTAAAAGCCGAGAGCACCTTTCCCATTCCAGTTTTAAGAAACGTCAGTTCACAACCTTGAATTTCAAAAGGAATAATCTCCTCATCAAAAGCGTAAGTCACCAATATTTTCATAGAGATAATTTTTCACAAAGATACGAAAAGACGAATGACAAAAGACTAAAGACGAAGGAATTTTTTAATGCTAATACACAATTATTGGCTTCTTCAACAATTATGAATTATGCATTATGAATTAATTTGGGCGTTCCGGCAAGCCGTCGGGCTTTCCGCTATATCTTTGCTCGCTCCGTAAACTACGCTCCCAAAGGATGCCGCTCCAATCCCTAACGCAATGGAGATACTCGAACTCAAAACTCTGACTATTAAAGAGATTCCGAAATCCTCTTAAACTTTGCTGCCATATATTCATACGTAGGTAACAACAATACACCCATTCCTTTTGTCAAGACTTTTCCGCAAGAAAATTACGTTTTTAACAATTTTTTACGTTAATGTTAATGAAATTAAGAAAGAGATGTTAAGATTTATTAAGAATCCGATTCAAATCGTTTTCTCGCTTTAGGAGACTATGTTTTATTTTGTGACAGAAATATTTCTCTTTGCTGTTCAATTACTTGTATTAGCTCTTCTTCAGAAGGAAGATAATTCATGTATTGAGATGCGAACAATTGTTTGTTATCATTAAGCACAGAATAGCGAGCAATTGTCTTATCTGTTTCTGTACATAATAAAATACCGATAGTCGGATTGTGATAGTATAAAGTGCTTATGTTTCTGTCAAGAGTTCTATATGACCACATCTGTTTTGTAGCTTCTTCTTCATACCATTTTCTTACTTTTGAATCTTTTACCCGCAACAATCTTTCATAGTGAGACCAACTGAGTAAAGGCATGGATTCTGCCGACACTGTCGGCACAATTTGCAAATCTTTGAATGTTAGATAAAACTGTTTGAATTTCCATAAATTACGCTTCGAAAATCCCTTGCCATATTCTGCCGTCAATGTTGCGGAGGCAATTTCGATAACATGTTTACCATACTCAGCTCTATCGTTGCCATTCTGCTCTTGAATTACAAGGTTTTGACCAATAAGCCAATTCTGACGCAATTGTGCTAAGTTTATAGAACTGTATGCAAAATGCCTCGCCGACTTAACAATATCCTTTAATGTATTTATGAATTTACTTTCATCTTTGTTATTAACAACCTTTCCCATAACATCATAAATTTTGGTATAAATTCTCACCCGCAAAGTTACAACACATCCATTCCTTTTGTCAAGGCTTTTTCGCAAGAAAATCACGCTTTTAACATTTTTTTACGTGAATGTTAATGAAATTAAGAAAGAGATGTTAAGATTTGTTAAGAATCTTCATTCTTCATTGTTATTTTGACTCTATTTATCTCTTTAATCAACTGAGACTTTGTCGGTAGATACAACTGATATTCATTGGCAAGAATAGTCTTGTTATCTTCAGGCAGTGTCATTTTTACCACAGTATCATTTTTAGAAGTTCCGAGTAAGATACCGATTGTAGGATTCTCGTCAGTCAGTTTCTCACATCTGTCATAATAATTTACATACATCTGCAGTTGCCCTAAATCCTGATGAGACAACTTTCCGTTTTTTAATTCGATGATGACAAAACAACGTAGCAGGCGATTGTAGAAAACCATATCTATAAAAAATTCGTCATCCTCAAGTAAGATCCTTTTTTGTCGTGCCACGAAAGAAAAACCGTTTCCCATTTCTAAAAGAAAATCTGTAATATGAGAAATGATTGCGCTTTCTAAATCCCTCTCATAATATTCAGCTCTACGATCCAATCCTAAGAATTCCAACACCATCGGTTCTTTTATTATTTCCTGTGGACTTTGAGGAATCCGTTCCCTGCGAGCCACAGCAAGAACACTTTCCTTATCATTACTAAGCAACAGTCTCTCATAAAGTTGAGAGTTGATTTGTCGTTCCATCTCTCTGCCGTTCCATCCGTTATTGACAGATTCCAACTCATAATATTCCCTTTTGTCAGGATCTCCAATCTGTATAAGTTTTCGATATTGAGTCCAGTTCAATTGCGAACGCAGTGCGTTCGCAATCGGATAGACCCTGTAAAATTGTCTGCTTTGTTCCAAAATCCTTACAGAAAAACCGCTGCCATATTCTGGAATCAATTTGTTAGCAAGATTCTTAATCAGATATGAGCCATAATCGGCTCTGTCTTTACCATCCTGTTCCTCCTCGAATATCCGTTTGCCGATATCCCAATACATTCTCACGCGACAAAAATCGACGCTCCTCACAGCATTCTGACGAGCACTGTCGATTATGCTTTTAACATCATCAATAAAACTCTTACTGTTTAAATCTTTATTTCCCATAGCATCATAAATTTTGGTATAAATTCTCACCTGCAAATTTACAACACACCCATTCCTTTTGTCAAGACTTTTTCGCAAGAAAATTACGCTTTTAACATTTTTTAACTCTAATGTTAATGAAACTAAGAAAGTTATGTTAAGATTTGTTAAGACAACGGACAACAGACTTTGGGTTCGATATTTTGCTATGAGCTGTGAGCATTTATACAACCCTTTAGACTATAGACTCTCATCTTTAGACTTTAAATTCTAATTATGCATTATGAATTATGCATTATGCATTGTTTCAACTCTTTCATTCCGACCACATCTTTCATAAGCTCAAAAAGTTCGCTGTCGATTTCAGCGTAGCGGATGTTTTTCCGTATTGTCCCAGAGGAGTAAGGATTCGATTTCTTTAACTGAGCGAGAGTCTCCTCTCCACTACAGAAAGGAACGAGACGCCAAAAAGGCTCATAACTCAGATGCCAGAACGGAGTGCCGGCATTATTATTTTAAACAAATATTATAGTGCCTATTTGTGATTATATGGCATATTCTGTACAATCTTACCTTGCAACAGTTTGCCATTAATCTTCTTATTGGCTTTTACCCCATCGCTGCCCCAAGTGCCCCATTGTTTGAAAAAAAATAAAGCCCCTTGTCTTTCGGTTTGTCCTTTGATTGATAAAACCCATTCTTCTTTCATTGGTCTTGCATTGGGTCCGCTTTCTCCGCCGACAATGACCCAGTCTATATTATCAAGATTTAATGTACATAAATCTTCAATAAGAGGTTCGCACGAAAGAAAACGTATAGGAGCATTTAAATTTCTTAAGATGTCAATTCTTGTTTTTGAAGATTGAGCTTCAACTGTAACACCTAACCATGCGTTTTGCGGAATTTCCCTTGTTTCAAAATATTCAGCCATTCTTTCAGCTCTTTTAGTTAATATTTGGTAACGATGTTGAGGTGTTTTTTTAATTGTCATCATAACTCTGTCAATAAAATCAAAAGGAACATCTTTATGAAACAGATCACTCATCGAACAAACAAAGATATTGTGCGATTTTTTCCATCTTAAAGGTTCATCCAAACAATCAGAGTGTAAAGCTAAATTAAAACCATTGGAATATTTCTCTAATCCCATAGCGTTGAGTCTGCGCGCCATTGTTTCAGCATAACAATTAGCGCAACCTTGCGAAATTTTTGTACATCCTGTTATCGGATTCCAAGTTTTGTCAGTCCATTCTATCTTTGTAGTTTTCATGGCATTAAATAATATTCTATTATTTTTTTATTTTTATAAACTTGTTCATAATTCACCATTGGCGATTTGGCATCATATTTAATGAGACCTTCATTTTTCATCTTTTTGATAATGTCATTGGCGTGTTTATCAAGATGACCTTGTTCCAATGTATAATCGTAAGCTTCTTTGTTCGTGGTAATTTCCCTATATAAGATTAAATCTTTTAGATTATTTTGGAAAGTGTCAATTTTTGTAGGCAGATGACCTTCAAATAAATCCAACTGTTGTTTGTATGAATCATCTTCAATGTCGAAGTTGGCTTCACCGTTTAGATTGTTTTTATCCCATGCCGTTTTAAGAAATTTATCTACGGCTCTTAGGTGAGAGGCACCGAAAATGATACCATAAATGTTTCTTCCTTTTTTGATAGTAAAAGGATACAATTTAAGTTTGGAATATACGGGAATTCTTTCTCGCAGTTGCTCTAAGATACTTTTATGTATATATTTATAAGGATTATCCTTGATTCTTTCCATGTCAATCTTAAGATTGGTTTTGAAAGGAATTGTATCTCCAAATCTGACAAAATACGAAGATGATAAATAATACAAGAAATCAGTAGTTGGTAGTTTTGCTAATGTAAGTAGATAATTATCAGCTAAGAATTTCATACCGTTTTGATCCAGATATAACAGAGATGGATTCTTTTGTATAGTTGATAGCGTTTTAGGAAACAATTCGGCAAAGTCTGAATCTCTGTATTCTATCAATAGAAGGTTGTTGTTACAAAGTCTTTCCAACTCATTGTCCGTAGTGATAAAATTTTCAGTTGATGACTTTAGTTGTTCAAACTTGCTTTTGTCGAATTCGTTAAAACAAACTCTGATTCTTGTTTTTTGCTTGAAGATATTTCCCGTTTGATTTTTGATTTGCCGTAGGATTCTTATTGGACTACCTGGAACTCCAACCATATCATAACCTGTTCCCGCGAAGAAATCAAATATCCATAAGTCTTTATTGGGATAGCTCATGATAAATGTTGGAAGCCATTCCTTTGCATAGTTCTCGAAAATTTCCAATTTCGTGATTGTCGCATCGTCAAAAGGTTTTTGGTGTAGGTCTATTGTTGCCATATTTTTACGTTTTTAGATGTGTGTAAAATATCTTCTCAAGTAAAACACTTTATATTAACATGTTAGGTTTCATAAGTAGAAGTAGATAATCACATGAAGAATACTGCGTATCTCATTTGCAAAGATAATATTTTAAAATGAAAAAAAGAGGTTTTTATAGGATTTTTTGATTTATTTAAAGAAACTTTTAACCAATATATCTTTCAATTTATTTCTGTAATTTTCATCTTTCATAAGCTCAAAAAGTTCGCTGCCGATTTCAGCGTAGCGGATGTTTTTCCGTATTGTCCCAGAGGAGTAAGGATTCGATTTCTTTAACTGAGCGAGAGTCTCCTCTCCGCCACAGAAAGGAACGAGACGCCAGAAAGGCTCATAACTCAGATGCCAGAACGGAGTGCCCGCGTTAGGCTTAAACACCGAATCCGTTTTCACATAACGTTTCCAGTTACTTTTGAAACGCTCCTCAAGAGTCTCGGTAAACTCAATCTTGTTTGAAGTAATCACACCCGACGCAATAAGATCCATGACGCTCAGAAGCATTATCGCCTTATGCGGAGCTACTTCGCCTTTCATCTTATTGCAATGCAGATTGGAGAATTTATCGAGATAGTAGGGGAGCATGATGATGTTTGTTATTTAGAATTGTTAAAATAATTATCTATGTTATCCTTTAAAGCTTTAAAGGATTCCACATTTAATATACTATTTTGTTGCATCCAGTTATCGATGCAGGCTTTAATTGGTTCAAGGAAATTATAACATCTAACAATTCCAGTATTGAAATCAATAGTACTTGTGATAAGACCTGTACTTGATGTTGAAATGATGTATGCTGCACAGTATGCTTGATTGTATTCACTGTTAAAGAAATTCAAGCACCATTCTTTATTTGTTTCTTTTGCCTTTATACATGCATAAATTGCGATAATTCCTAATGGAGATGAACTGTTTATGTAACTTTCTGCATATTGAGGCAAATCAAAACTATTATTATTTAAATTGTAGCTGTTTTTTTTGTTGCTAGACTTGTATTCTAGCAACTGATCTGTTTTTTCTTCTACACGATTTACGGCATTTATGATTTTTTGAATGTTTTCTTGTAAACTTTCAGCTGAGGTGGCGTATGAGGATGTTGCTTTGCTAACATCTTCGGCCGCTTTATTTAATTTATCAATCTGTCCTGAAGAACGGCTGTTGGTAAAATATGAATAAATAATGGTTACAATGGCCAAAATAATAGATATAAGTGCAGATGCTAAAGAAATGAAATCAAGTACATTTCTATCTCTGCAAAAACAATATGAAAAAATTGTGATTGCTAAAATTAATAGCACACTAGCGGTAAATATATAAGAATCCCAAGTTTTTTGTTGTTCTTTTTTGATTCTGTATGCAGAAACTGCAATTAATCCTATGATGATAATGGTACAACAAATAATGATCGTCTGTAGGATGTCTGGGGTTAAAAATTCTTTCATATATTTTCTCAATTAATTATTTATTTGCAACTATTGTATATAACATTCTCGATATTTTTAAAAATAATTTTATCGTTAAAAATATCATATCTATGTTTTACGTAATAACGTAAATGTTTTATTATTTGTTCACAGTTATATCCTTTTTTATTAATTATTTTATTTATTTACAAAAATCGTAAAAACATTTGAAACTATTATGCTTTTAAATTAAAAATTTCTCAAAAAAAGTTAAAAAATAAAAGAGATATTGGTAATCTTAATTTTGTCATCAAAGCCATTTCCTATGATGATAATCCTATTCATAAATATAAGTTGAAATTATTATTAGTTATTGTATTTATTGAATTATAAATATAAAGAAATACTTATGTGAATGAAAAACTTCTCAATTTAATTAGTAATTGATTTAAAGTTTAAAATGTTAAAAATAATTATGCCTTAAACCATTCCCTGTTTTTCAAAAATGTTTAACTTTGTAAGGCTGTAAGAAGTGAGAAATTTAGATTGTAATTATTATAAAATACAACTTGTTAACTATTTTATGCACAAATTACCAAGACATAAAACTATAAGAGTATTTGAAGGATTTGTGGATTGATTATATAGTGATAATTATGGCAACAGTAAAAAAAGATATAAATGAAGTCTCTGATAAGATAACCAAGGTTAAAAGTATAGTAAAGAAGCGTATTGATGAACTTGAGTACAAGGAGATAGTTCAAACACCACTGTCGGATGGTGCTTGTTGGAAAGATATGCTATTTTCCAATATGGAAAATACGGTTCGTTTAGGAACACTTTTTAGTGGTATTGGTGCTATTGAACATGCATTCCAAAGATTAGGACTGAAACATAAAATAGTATTTGCTGGAGATATTGAACCAAATTGTAAGAAGAGTTATTTTGCGAATTATGAGATAGATGAAAAGGATTGGTTTAGTGATATTCGTGATTTTGATGCTAGGAAATATAAGGGTCAAGTTGATTTTCTTGTTGGTGGTGCACCTTGTCAGGCATTTTCAATGGTTGGACATAGGTTGGGTTTTGAAGATGCTAGAGGAACATTGTTTTATGAATTTGCCAGGGTTGTAAAAGAAACAAATCCTAAAGTGTTTCTATTTGAGAATGTACGAGGTTTGTTAAATCATGACAAGGGTAGAACATGGCATGTTATTCATGATATTTTTGAAGAACTTGGTTATGATGTGAAGTATAGGGTGTTAAATAGTTGTGATTATGGAATACCACAACATAGAGAACGTGTTTACTGTCTTGGATTTAAGAAAAAAACAAAATTTGAATATCCTGTACCTATTGATTTGGAATACGTAATGTATGACTTTCTTGAAGATTATACCAATAGTAAATATTTTTTAAAAGAAAAGGGGATAAAGTTTGTAACTAGTCATAAAAATAGAATGAAAAGTTACACTCAAATTAATGGTGATATTCAGTTGTGTCAAAAAAGGAATCAACAATTTAACTGGCACGGTGATTTTGTGTTTCATCCGCAAGCTGTTGATGAAATTCCTGATGAAAAATTTGATGAGTTTATCTTTGATGTAAAAGATGTAGAAGAAAAATATTATTTGTCGGAAAAAGTTGCCAAATATGTTTTAGCAGGAGGTACAAAGAATTTTAAGACTTCAACAAAAACTGATTTGGATATAGCTAGGCCATTATTGCAGTCTATGCATAAGATGCACAGAGCTGGTGTTGATAATTATGTGACTCATAAGGGTAGAATTAGAAAACTTACACCAAGAGAATGTTTACGTTTAATGGGATTTAAAGATTCATTTAAAATAGTTGTGTCAGACACAGCGATGTACCAACAGGCTGGAAATAGTATAGTGGTTGATGTATTAATTGCATTATTAAAACAAATGGA
>SUWS01000061.1 GCA_015061365.1 Lentimicrobiaceae bacterium
ATATTATGGATAAAGATCAAATCAGAGAAGTCATCGCCAAGAGAGCAGCCAAGGAGTTGCACGACGGCGACGTTGTCAACCTCGGCATTGGTATCCCGACAATGATTCCTAACTATCTTCCTGAAGGTGTGACAGTGACACTACAGTCAGAGAACGGCGCTATGGGCATGGGACCTACACCGGCAGCAGGCGAGGAAGACAAGAACCTCATCAACGCAGGTGGCGGCTACATCACCTTGTTACCGGGCGGCAGCACCTTCGACTCAGCCACCTCATTCGCCATCATCAGAGGCGGTCATGTCAACGTCTCTTTCCTCGGCGCCTTGCAAGTCGATGAACACGGCGACCTCGCCAACTGGATCATCCCAGGCAAGATGGCACCGGGCATGGGCGGCGCAATGGACTTAGTAGTAGGCGCAAAGAAAGTTATCCTCACCATGGAACACACACAGAAAGGTGCACCTAAGATCTTGAAGAAATGCACCTTGCCACTCACCGCATCGGGACAAGTCAATATGATCATCACCGAGATGGGCGTGATGGAGATAACACCAGAAGGCATCGTACTCACGGAGATACACCCAGAGTTCACCGTAGAAGACGTACAAGCAGCAACAGAAGCGACCTTGATCATCTCGCCTAATTTAAAGTCGATGGTAGATTAACCGTAGAGACGCGTCGATCACACCTTGAAAATAAAAGAGAATGTGATTGACACGTCTTAAAATATATTACGATTTTTCATATAGAGACGTGCCAGTTACGTTATTGACAATATGTGATTGACACGTCTCTATATATCAATAGTTATCCTTATTGATTAAATTAACGACGACCTTTACCATCACGTCTTTTTCTTCCGGGCGACTTTCTGCAATCATCAGAGTGAGAGCCACTAATGTACCATTACTGATTCTTTTAGAACCATCGTTATTATATAAGATACCGTTATTCTGCATAAACCAAAGAAACAATGTAGCTGCAATACGTTTATTTCCATCACTGAAAGAATGATTTTTAGTGACAAGATAAAGTAACATAGCAGCTTTTTCTTCAACGGAAGGATAAAGATCTTTACCGTCGAATGTCTGATAAATCTGTCCGATAGAACTTTTAAACGAATTGTCTTTTTCATTTCCGAACAGCCAACTACTACCGAAATTCTCTTTGAGTTTATGAATCATTATGATAGCATTGTCGTATGTAACGATGAATTTGTTTTCACTTGTCGTTTTATCAATTATTAACTTCTGATAATCATATTTATCGAGAGTATCAAGAGCGTAGGTGTAATCAGTTACGACATTTATCAAATCTAAATTCTCTCGGTTTGATAGTTCGGGCTGAGAGTTGATTGTTCGACCGAGAATATGAACCAATTGCGACAACTCCTCATATTTCCTTTGAGTGATTTTATCGTTGACAGCAAAACCCTTGATTAGATAATCCTTAAGGATTTTGTTAGCCCAGATTCTAAAATCAACTCCTCTTTGAGATTTGACTCGATAACCGACAGAGATGATAACATCTAAATTATAAATGTTAACTTCGTGTATTTGTAACTTGTCTTTAATAGCACCGTGTTTTGTGGGTGTCGCAATTTTTGCGACCACCATGGTGTTTTTTAGTTCTTCTCTAATAGCATTATTAATATGCTTTCTTATAGTCTTTACATCTCTGCCAAACAAAACAGCCATTTGGTTTGCAGTCAACCAAACCGTTTCGCCTTCCAATCTTACATCAATAGAAGTTTCACCGTCTTTAGTCTGGTAAATGATGACTTTTTCATCTTCTTTTCTCATAGTAACATAAATTTTGGTTCTTGCAAAATTAAACCATCACCATACATTTGTCAAGCATTTGTAAAGGAAATATTTCGATTTTAACAATTTTTAACATAAAGTCTGTGAAATATTAAGAAATGATGTTAAGGATTTTTAGGAAGACAGCGGACATTGTCCACGGCGCCTGAGCCGTGAGCCTTCGGCTGTCAACAGTCAACAGTCAACGGACAACAGACTATGTTCACGGTGCCTGAGCCTGTCGAAGGCAATTTCTCTGCGTTCTCAGCGTCTATGCGAGAGGTTTTTTAAAGTCAACAAGACTACATGACCACAAGACTACAAGTTTTAGTTAGGAGTTAGGAATGAATTTTGATTTTCTCAATTCCTTAGTTCCTGAATTCCTTAAATCTGAGATTGTTTAAGAATTTTTTCGTTGTTGGAAAATTTGTAAAATAATATTGATATTCTTAAATTCTTGTAATATAATTACTTGTTTTAGATTTGTTTTTAATATTGTGTTTTAGTAGAAAAATTATTAAGAAATATTTTGTGTGGTATTAAAAATATTTTTATCTTTGTAGCATGAAAATTAAAATAATGACAAAACTGCAAAATATAGCAACAATACAAACGGGAGTGTTTGCAAAAAACACGCCAACTCCTAATGCGCTGTATCTCCAGCAAAGTGACTTTGATGGCAATGGCGTATTGCGTAATGCGATACAGCCTACAATTACTATTGATAATGCAAAACACTTGTTGTCTGCAGGTGATTTGCTGCTGGCCTCCAAAGGTAATAATAATATATGTATTGTGGTTCCTGAAATTGAGCAAAAAAGTGTTGCCTCGCCATCTTTTTTGGTGATGCGTTTGCATGATAAATTTTCAGTTCTTCCGGAATATTTAGCTTGGTATATGAATTCGCCGACAATCCAAAAAGCATTGGCGATGCAATCTCGTGGAACATCTATCATGTCGATTTCAAAATCGGTGTTGGGAGAATTGGAAATACCGATTCCGTCTTTGGAAAAACAAAAACAATATATAGAGCTCTCAAAGTTGCAAAGGCAAGAACAAGAGCTGTATAAAGTCATTGCTGAAAAACGCAAACTGATATTAGATTATAAAATGATAAAGAATATATAACAATGAGTACAAAAATTACACAAGAAGATGTCAATAAAGTTGTATGGAAAGCTTGTGATACTTTCCGTGGTGTGGTTGACCCTAGTCAATACAAAGACTATATTTTGACAATGCTTTTTTTGAAGTATGTGAGTGATGTTAATAAATCAAAATATGAGGAGTATCTTAATCGTTACGAAGGAGATGAAGAACGTGCTATGCGAGCTATGCGTCGCGAACGTTTTCAGGTTCCAGAAACCAGTTCGTTTTATTATCTCTACGATAACCGCAATGCAAATAATATAGGAGAATTGATTGATATTGCTTTTGTTGATTTGGAGAACGCTAACCGTGAAAAACTAAACGGCGAAGATGGTAGTGGTATCTTTCGTAATATTAGTTTCAATAGCAGTAATCTCGGTGAGGTTAAAGATAGAAATGTTCGTCTTAAACATCTTTTGGAAGATTTTGCAGATGAAAGGTTGCAGTTTGACGAGTCGCACCTGGACAATAATGATGTTATCGGCGATGCTTATATGTTCCTTATCGAGCACTTTGCTAGTGATGCTGGCAAAAAAGCTGGCGAATTTTTTACGCCTAAGGAAGTCTCAACGCTTCTTGCAAAACTCACAAAGAGTAAACCAGGTTCTCGTATTTGTGATCCAACTTGTGGTTCGGGTTCGTTGCTCATCAAGGCTGGTAGAGAAGTCGGTTCGGATAATTTCTCGCTTTATGGACAAGAACTTAATGGCAGCACATGGGCTTTGGCTATGATGAATATGTTGTTGCATGGTTTTGACAGTGCGGTTATTCGTTGGGGTGACACCTTGCGCAATCCTAAACTCAAGGATGGTGATGCCTTGATGAGGTTTGATACCGTTGTGGCTAATCCGCCTTTTTCATTGGAGAAATGGGGCGCAGAAGAAGCTCAAAATGATTTGTATAACCGTTTTTGGCGTGGTATTCCGCCCAAAAGTAAGGGCGACTGGGCTTTTATCAGCCATATGTTGGAGGTCGCTAACGAGCACGGTAAGGTGGGCGTTGTTATCCCTCACGGTGTGCTTTTCCGAGGTGCAAGCGAGGGTAAGATTCGCCAGCAGACTGTCGAGGAGAACCTTCTCGAAGCCGTTATCGGTCTGCCAGCAAACCTCTTTTATGGCACAGGTATTCCTGCCGCTATCGCTATCTTCAATAAGGCGAAAAAGGGCGACGATGTACTCTTTATTGATGCTAGCCGCGAGTTTGAGAACGGCAAAAACCAAAACCGCCTGCGTGATGCGGATATCGAGCATATCGTCTCTACCTATCGTGCATTTGCTGACGGCAAACTTCCCACAGGCGTAGCCGAGGAGAAATATGCCTATGTAGCCACTCGCAAAGAAATTGAGGAGAATGATTATAACCTCAATATCCCTCGCTATGTCGACACCTACGAGGAGGAGGCAGAGATTGATATTGTTGCTGTTCAGCAGGAGATTGATATCCTCGAAGCCGAACTTACCGAGGTGCAAACCAAGATGAAAGAGTATTTGAAAGAGTTGGGAATGTAAAAAAAGTAAATTATGGGAACGAGATTAACGAAGAAAGCAACTGCCACATTTGAAAGTATCAAGAAGATAGATGAAAATGGCATCGAATATTGGTCATCAAGAGATTTGTGGAAAGTTCTTGAATATACTGAACACCGCCATTTCTTACCAGTCATAGAGAAAGCAAAAGTAGCTTGCACAAATAGCGGTCAAGAAATTCATAACCATTTCGAGGATATCCTCGAAATGGTAGCAATTGGTTCTGGAGCCGAGCGCGAAATGGATGCCGTTAAACTCACTCGCTACGCTTGCTATTTGACTGTTCAGAATGCGGACCCAAGCAAAACCATTGTTGCTCAGGCTCAAACATATTTTGCTATTCAAACTCGTATTGCCGAGGTTCAGCAAATGGAAGAATATAATCGCTTATCTACTGAAGAAGAGAAACGATTATTTCTTAGAGAGGAGATGGCAAAGCACAACTCGCAGTTGGCAGATGCTGCAAAAGATGCAGGTGTAATTGAGCCTTATGATTATGCTATTTTTCAGAACTATGGCTATCAGGGTCTTTATGGTGGACTCGGAGCGAAAGAAATTCACGCTCGCAAAGGGCTGAAGAAAAGTCAAAAGATTCTCGACCATATGGGAAGTACAGAGCTGGCAGCAAACCTTTTCCGTGCAACACAAACCGAGGAAAAATTACGTAGAGAAAATATAAAAGGTAAGATGAAGGCGAACAAAACCCATTATGACGTTGGTAAGAAAGTTCGTCAGACAATCAAGGAACTTGGCGGTACAATGCCCGAGGATTTGCCTGTTGCTGAAAGTATAAAAAGCGTTGAGGCTAAACAAAGAAAAATGTTAAAAGGTAAAGAGAATATATAATTATGACACAACATGAAATTTGGAATATAATTCAGAGTAAGATAGGTAATGAAGTCCTGAAAAATTTTATTAGGCGTACATATTCTCCAGAGATTGCAGACCTTCTGTGTCGGGCAATTGATGCTAAGGAACACGCTGAACTATTTGAAAAATTATATAAAGAGTGGCTTGAATATCAAAAACACCAAAGTGATATTATTCACGCCTACTTAAAAACGATGGGAATGTAAAACTATTAGACATGATGATGCTTTCTGACATATTCGTAGACTATTCCTGGTATATAGCATTAGCGCATTTTGCATTGGCCGTTGCACTATTCTTTATAGTCAATTGGATTGGTGCAAGAGCTATATCAGTTGGCTATATGCAAATGGATATTGTAATACAAGAGGATACTGCGCCAGCGTTTAATTTCCTTTTTAAGGTTTTAGCACCAGTTGTATTTTTAGTATTGTGTGCTGTGGCATTTGAGGCGGCAAACCTATCATCATTTAACAGCAACATATACTTTATAACAATATTCTATTGGCTGTTTCGCGTGCTTTGGATTCTCTGCTCCAGCCGTGGAAGCTTGACCAATTGGGTAGAACAGTTTATCTATTGGGTGGCTTCTATTGGTTTGTCTGCATGGGTGTATAGCCTAATTGAAAGCGTAGAGCAGATATTGCCAAGTCCGCGATCATTATTAGACCAGCTATGGATACTTATAATCGTTTTTGTTTATTCGATCCTAAATAAAGTCCAAATATCAAGAGAAGGCACCATTAGACGAAAGACTAATTATATCAACTCCCGATTCTTGTCTTTTAGAAAGAAGTATGATGGGACAATTAAAGAGTTCTTTCATAACGACTTTTATGAGGCTCTTACATACTCAATTATGATATACGAAGACTTTAATCGTCCTGTTATTGCTAGATGGATTGAATATGCTCGATTTTGGCTTACCAAGAAACCTCACACACTAGGTATTATGCAGGTAACGACTAATGAATACATTGATAACATTGAATCAATTGAGCGAGCTATGAGAATAATCGAAAATTTTGGAAATAGTTTTATTGAAGAATATTCTGATTCTGAATGGAGAGAATATCACACATCCGTATCATCTGCAATAAACTATATCTCAAAGAAGTATAACGGAGGAGGCTATAAATATTCATCGGAAATTCAGAGTATATTTGATGTTATAGAAACTAATTATACTAATGTATTACCACTAATACAAAGCAAAAGAAAAGGAAATAATGACAACCAAAAATAACATACCCGCGGGCTACAAGTATTCGGCGGTGGGAATAATTCCGCAGGAGTGGGAGGTGAGAACCTTTCAAGAACTTGGCTCAATGTTGGGAACTAATACATTGTCCCGAGATAAGATGAACGAGTGTAGCGGTTGTGCCCAGAATATTCACTATGGGGATGTACTCGTTAAATATGGTGAAGTACTTGATTGTACTTCTATGAATATTCCTTGGGTAAATAGTGATTGCGGGAATGCTAATTTAGGCACGAATCTTCAAAATGGCGATATAGTTATAAGTGATACGGCAGAAGATTATACCGTAGGAAAGGCAACGGAGGTGCAAGGTGTGGGCACGAAGATAGTATTATCAGGGCTGCACACTATAGCTTTTCGACCTAATGTAGGGATGTTTGCATCAAACTTCCTCGGATATTATTTTAACTCTACAATTTATCGAGCACAGTTATATCCACTAATTCAAGGAATTAAAGTTTGTTCAATATCTAAAAAGGCTGTATCCAATACAAAACTTGCTGTTCCGCCCCTTGAGGAACAGAGGAAGATTGCGGAGATATTGGGTATGTGGGACGAGGCGATTGAGAAGCAGAGCCGACTTATTGAACGATTGGTATTGCGTAAGCGTGCGCTTATGCAGCGCCTCCTCACTGGCCGCACCCGCCTCCCTGGCTTTATTGATGAAGTTCTCTACAAAAAACTCAAACCATTTATTGTAGAGAAATCTGAACGTAACACAAACCAGACATATACCAATGTTCTTTCAGTGACAAATAATAGAGGCTTTATTAATCAAGCAGAGCAGTTTGACAGAGAGGTCGCAAGTGATAATACCGCTAATTACAAATTGGTACGTAAAGGGCAATTTGCATACAACCCTTCACGTGTAAATGTTGGTTCATTAGATTTATTGCAGACATATGAATACGGAATATTAAGTCCAATGTATATTGTTTTTGAAACAAGGCAAACAATGGATCCCAAGTTCCTTTATTATCAACTAAAATCCGGTTGGTTTGTTGGACATATTCCTATGTATGTGCAAGGTAGCGTAAGAGATTCGTTATCATTTGATGGTTTGGAAAATATGAAATTCTGGATACCTTCTCTCACCGAACAAAAGGCGATTGCAGAGGTATTGACTACGGCAGACAATGAGATTGCCACCCACCGCAAAAAGTTGGACGCCCTCCGCCTACAAAAGCGCGGCCTTATGCAACAACTACTAACCGGCAAAACACGAGTAAAAGTATAGAATTATATGAAAACTAATTTAGAAAAATATCAAAAAG
Source organism: Lentimicrobiaceae bacterium (assembly GCA_015061365.1). Lineage (GTDB taxonomy): Bacteria > Bacteroidota > Bacteroidia > Bacteroidales > F082 > Limimorpha. The sequence goes on from SUWS01000061.1 coordinate 7,883, forward strand.
ATCTTGATGGGTTGATTTCAAAAGGCGAGCACTTAGACTTATATCTACTATATGAATTGGGTGAAATCAACAAGAAAAACTATAAAAATATTGATGACAAGATTCTTGAGAAAATCAGTAAGCATAGCTTTAAAAAAGAGTATCACGGATGGTATAATGAGGCATTGGCGCTCATAAAACAGATTTATCCTGATAGGTTAGAAGATTTTATGTCTTTTTATAAAATAGAAAAGCGAAAGGACTTAACCTGTGAAACCTATACTATTTCAGATTATATGATAGGTCTTGTTAAACAAAATTCTCTTGGAGAAATTATTTTACCAGTTAGTACTGTATATGTGAAATTTCAACAACAATGTTACATCCTCGCATCTATCAAAGACAGGTTTAATAGTTCGCTTTACGATATAAAGCAACTTCTTCAAGCAGATGTGTTTGATTCTGAAATTGATAGTGCCAAGGAACTGTGTAAAAAAGGGTTTTATCGTGCAGCTGGAGCTATTTGTGGCGTAGTGATAGAAAAGCATTTAAATGAAGTGTGTACGCAACACCAAATAAAAGTAACTAAAAAGAATCCAGGAATTAACGACTACAACGAGCTGCTGAAATCAAATAATGCCATTGATATTCCCGCATGGCGCAATATTCAGCGATTGGCTGATTTGAGAAATATGTGTGACCATCACAAAGATATTGAACCAACAAAGGATAATATCGAAGAGTTAATAGCGGGAACGGATAAAATTCTTAAAACGATATTTTAACAAATTCATAACGTGCAATAAAAAAGAGCAATGGATGTCAAAAAATTGATAGAAGATGTAATAACCGATTTAGCTAATAATTGTACACTTGATAGTGTCTCAAGTAAAGTTCAGGTTATTTCAAGAATACTAAAAAACGACAGATTTAGAAAGTGGGTTGATTGTGAATTCGTACACGGATATAAATCTGATGAAGAAACTCCTAAATACAGAACAATGTATATAGCAGGAGTAAGAGCATCTTATGTTGCGCCAGCAGGATTTGGGAGTATAGTAAAATATACAAATCAGCAGATTCCTATTGAGAATTTGGGAGTAGAAAGATACAAAAAGATTGCTAAAATATATGTATGGGATACTGTGTCTATTATTCAAAATGCAATTAAACCTGATGAAGATATTCATTTATCTATCGGTCCTCATGAATCCGCTGATATACAAGAGGTGTTGGAAGGTTGCCAAATAATGAATATGTATAAAGTTGTATCATCTCAACAATATCAACAAATAATTAATAAGACCAAAGCGATGCTTGTGGATTTCTTTATTGAACTTAATGAAACTGTTTTTGATAATGAGATAAATTTTAATGTTATGACAAAAAAGAATGATATAGAAAAAGTTGTAAATAATACCATATACGCAGGTGTCGTGAATACAGGAAATGGTAGTATTGCTATTTCTGATACTACGGTTATCGGCGGTAAGGATAATCAAATATCAATATCTTCAGATGTTAGACAACAGCTTAATTCAATAGTTGGTCAGATAGAAACATTGGCACAAGAAATAGATGATGATAGAACTGACATAGCAGATGCTATTATAGAAATTAAAAAAGAGCTTGAAGCTAAAAGTATTAATGCAAAACCTTTAAGATTGGCATTTTATGCTATTAAGGGCGCAATTTCAGGATTAGCAGATTCTGCAATAGAAACTCTTGCAGAACAAGCAATAAAATTACTACAATAATTATGACACTCTCATTCAAAGAAGACAATATCAGTCAGATTCCAGCATTGAAGATGCTGGAGAAGTTAGGTTACAAATATCTGACACCTGCAGAAGCGATGGAGTTACGTGGTGAAAATACGGGTAATGTGTTATTGGAACCAATATTGCGTGAGCAGTTAGCAAAGATAAATACTGTACAGGTGAGTTCTCAGCGTACAACTGTGTTCTCGGAACAAAACATTACCGCTGGCATTGATGCATTGCGCAATCTGCCGATGGCAGAAGGATATATGACAGCATCCCAAGTGGCATACGACCTTTTGACTGCAGGCAAGACGCTTGAACAAATCGTGGATGGTGACAGAAAAAGTTATGTCATGCAGTATATTGACTGGAAACATATTGAAAACAATGCGTTTCACGTTACTGAGGAATTCGCTGTGAGCCGTACTGGAATGAGCGATACTTATCGCCCTGATATTGTTCTTTTTGTGAATGGTATTCCACTTTGCATAATTGAGTGTAAACGTCCAGATATAAAAGATTCGCTCAACCAGGCAATATCGCAACACCTTCGCAACCAAAAGGATGATGGCATACGTTCTTTGTATGTCTATTCGGCATTGCTGTTGGCTACAAATGTCAACGAAGTGAGTTATGCCACAACTGGTACTCCCAAAAAGTTTTGGAATAAATGGACAGAACAATTTGTAGATAAAACGGCAGAAGAACTATATCGATATAAATTATCGGAAAAGGTAAACCAAAAACATGTCGTATCAGATATATCATGGAAAGAGTATAGGATGTGTGCTGAACCTACTGTGCAATATGGTTCTCTTAAAACGCCATCAATACAAGATTCATATTTGTATAATCTATGTCGTCCAGATAGATTGCTTAATTTAATGTATCGTTTTACGCTATACGATGACGGAGTGAAAAAGATAGCTCGCTATCAGCAGTATTTTGCTGTTGAAAAAGTTATGGAACGTGTGCGTAACATTGAAGGTGGTAAACGTAGAGGTGGTGTGATATGGCATACGCAAGGATCTGGCAAGTCGCTTACAATGGTTTTGTTGGCACAGGCGATACTGTTAGACAACACTATTCGCAATCCGCGTATCATTCTTGTAACAGACCGTACTGATCTTGATAGACAGATTACAGCAACATTCAGAAAATGTCAGGTAAGTGTAGAAAATGCCACGACTGGTAGCAATCTCGTGAAATTGTTAGAAAGTGCAGGTGCCACTGTGATTACAACTATCATAAATAAGTTTGAAACAGCAGTGAGAGGATTGAAAGCACCGCTTGAAGATCCTAATATATTTGTACTTATTGATGAGGGGCATCGTAGTCAATATGGAGAAATGGGAGTCAAGATGGAAAAGGCGTTGCCGAATGCCTGTTTTATTGCGATGACAGGAACTCCGTTAATGAAAAAAGAGAAGAGTACAGCTGCAAAGTTTGGCGGAATTATTCAGCCTATATATACAGTAGACCAAGCAGTGAAAGATGGTGCTGTTGTGCCACTATTGTATGAAGGTCGTATGGTTCCACAAGAAGTACATGCAGATTCGATAGATAGATACTTTGACCGTATTTGCGAATGGATGACGGATGCACAGCGAGCAGATATGAAGAAGAAATTCAGTCGTGCCGACCAAATAAACCAAGCAGAGCAACGTGTATATGCTATAGCGTGGGATGTATCTCACCATTTCCGTAAGAACTGGCAGGGTTCAAAGTTTAAGGCTCAACTAGTGGTGCCAAGAAAGCGTATAGCTATTCTGTATAAGAAATTTCTTGATGAAATTGGTATTGTTTCTTCAGAGGTGCTTATCACGTCACCAGATACACGCGAGGGAGAAGATATTGCATTTGGTGAAACATCAAATACAGAGTTAGCATTTTGGAAACGCATGATGGATGAGCATGGTACTCCTAAAAAGTATGAGCAAAGCATCATAAACCGATTTAAGAATAGCGAGAATCCAGAAATAATCATAGTGGTTGATAAATTGCTGACGGGATTTGATGAACCGAAAAATACAGTGTTATATCTTGATCGTAAACTCAAAGATCATACATTGTTACAAGCCATTGCACGTGTAAATAGAGTGTGTGATGATAAAGAGTTTGGATATATTGTGGACTATTACGGCGTTTTTGGCAACCTGAATGATGCTATTGAAATATATACAGAATTTGATCAGGAAGACCTTGTTGGTATCTATACTGATATTTCAGATGAAGTCGCAAAATTGCCACAGCGTCATAGTGAAGTTTGGGATATCTTACGTATGGCAAAAAATCAAAATGATTTAGAAGCTTATGGTGAGTTGTTGTGTGACGAAGAAAAACGTGTTAATTTTTATGAGAAAGTGACAGCATACGCTCGTACTCTAAAAATAGCTCTTTCATCAATAGAGTTTCATAAAACCATCTCTCAAGAACATATAGATCGTTATAAAAGTGATTTGACAATGTTCCTTAAACTTCGTAGAACTGTGCAGGCGAGATATTCTGATACGATCGATTTTTCACAATACGAAGGACAAATACAAAAATTAATAGATACCCATATTGAGAGTGGCGAAGTTCAGATAATAACAGAGTTAGTTAATATCTTTGATAAAGAGAAATTCGCTGAAGAGGTAGAGAAGATTGTAGGCAAAGCTGCCAAAGCAGACACAATTGCCTCTCGAACTGCAAAATATATTACAGAAAGTATGGATACAGATCCAGCGTTCTTCAAAAAGTTTTCCAAAATGTTGGAAGAAACAATAGAAGAGTATAGATTGGGTCGCATAAGTGAGGCGGAATATTTACAACGTACTGAGGAAATAATGCAAAAGGTGTTAAGTCGTACAGATAGTGAAATACCAGAATCTTTGCAAAATAACAATGCTGGTAGAGCATACTTTGGATTATGTTTGGAAGTATATAAAAGAGTATATAAAGAAAGTGATAATTTCAACTTGACAGAATTAGCTTTGATTACTGCCAACAAAATGGATGAGATTATTAGAACATATATTTATCCAGAAGGTTCGTTGATGGTTGATTGGACTGCAAAAGATCGTCTTATTGGTACTATGAAGTTGGATATTGAGGATTATCTAATTGATGAAATAAAGAGAAAATATGGAATTCCTTTAACATTTGATGATATGGATTCTATTATTGATAATTCGGTGGATGTTGCATCAAAATGGTTTCGCTAATGGAGTGTAGGGTTGTATTTGGTTCAAATGAAATAGAGTATAGTGTAAAGTTTTCCAAACGTAAAACGTTAGTTATAAAAGTTTGTCCAGCTGGTAATATTGAAGTATTAGCTCCTGTTGATGCAACTTCGGAAGCGGTAAAACAACGAGTGTTAAAAAGAGCTAAATGGATTTTACAACAACAAAACTATTTCAAACAATTAGGAGAGCGTTCGCCTGAAAAAAGATTTGTCAGTGGAGAATCACATTATTATCTGGGTCGTCAATTTTTATTAAAGGTTGAGGAGGGTAAACCTAATAGTGTACGATATAAGGGACGATGTTTTGAGGTTATGTGTACACCTAAAAGTAAAGCAAAAAGTTTGATGAAAATGTGGTATAGATCACATGCGAAGGATAAATTTGCGGAATATGCAGAACCAATTATTGCCCGTTTTGCAAAATATGGTGTGACACCATCGTCGTTGTATATTCAAGAGATGGAAAGTAGATGGGGAAGTTGTACTCCAAAAGGAAAAATAATCCTAAACACCCAATTGATTAAAGCACCACGACCATGTATAGAATATGTGATTACTCACGAATTATGTCATTTGCTTTATCCAAACCATACAAAAGCTTTTTGGGAACTTTTACATAAAGAAATGCCCGATTGGGAAAGATGGAAAAATAAATTAGAGAGGTTTATGTTATAAATACAGATTAACAGCCTCTTATCAACTTCTTTCAAATCCTTATATTCCCCGAATATTTAGTTTCAGCCGTCAATCCCTGCCGCCTCGGAGAAATAGCGTTAAGAAATTATGAGTCTGAAGCGTTAAGAACAAAAAGCTGTCTGAGCGCAGCGAGTTCTTTTTGTTTAGCGAAAGAATCATAATTTTAGCGTATTTATCCGCAGCGGCGAGCTTTTTCTGTTTCTCTTTTTTGCGGTAAAAAAGAGAAAGGAGATTTTTAAAGTCAACAAGACCACAAGACAACAAGTTTTAGTTAGGAGTGGTCCCTGACGGGACTTTTTTGAGTTGAAAATTTGTTGTGAGCCACGAGCTGTGAGCTCTGAGTTGTTAACAGACAACGGACAACAGTCAACAGACTTTGTTCACAGAGCCTGAGCTTGTCGAAGGTAAATAATAATTTCCTCTGCGTTTCTCTGCGTTTTTGCGAGAGGTTTTTAAAGTCAACAAGACCACAACACAAGACAACAAGACCACAAGTTTTAGTTAAGAGTTAGGAATTAAGGGTATGAAGTGCTGAGCCCTGAAAGGGTGAAACAAATATAGGATAAGGCAACGCCTTATTAGTTGGGAATTAGGAGTTAGCTAGGTGTTAGTAGCCTCCCAGCGTTAGGGATTGGAGCGGCATCCTTTTGGAGCGTAGCGGAAAAAGATATAGCGGAAAGCCCGACGGCGTAGCTGGAACGCCCAAAGACAATTCATAATTCACAATGCATAATGCATAATTTTTAGTTATCAATTTTCAATTCCATAAATCTGTGTCAAATTAAGCCATCTTTGATCAAAACCATCTTCGTGTCACATTCGAGACACATTCGAGACAAGTTCGTAAAAGATACGCGCCGATCCTCGCGATACGTGGAAACAAAATCATTAGCGTAATTTTGTGTCAATTCGTGGACAAAATCATTAGCGTTAATTTCACGCCCATTCGTGGGATTTAATCCATTGTCACCAAAAATAATCTTCCGACAATCTCAGTTATCAAATAAAAAAATGTACTTTTGTAGATGATTTATGAGATGTTATTTGTATAAAATGTTTCATAAAAATCATTTTGAATTTTAGCGACAAAAATCATTATTAAGTGTGAAACTCAAAATGTCTAATACAAGACTATCAACTATATATCATGCAGGATAACAATTCGAAAATATTGAATCTCGCCTATGAGGCGGGGGCTATTCTATTGGAAAACGGCGCTGAGATTTCTCGTGTCGAGGATACTATACAGCGTATCGCTAACTATTATGGCGTCGATGATGTTAATGTCTTCGTGCTGAGTAACGGTATTATGGCTACGGGCGACAGCTACGCTCGTTCAAAATTCATCCCTATCAAAGGCTCGAGTCTCGATAAGGTCGTCGCTGTGAATCAGCTGTCGCGCGACATATCACAAGGTCGCTGTGATATAAATCAGTTGGAACAACGTCTCAATGACATTCGTGCCATGAAAGCCAAACCCGTCTGGGAACAAATCGTGGCATCTTCTCTCGGCAGCGCGGCTTTCTGTATCATCTTCGGCGGTGGATTCGATGATTGTCTTATTGCAACTATTGCAGGTCTGCTTCTCTGGATATTCATTCTCTTTGTCGGGAAACATCATCTCTCTCGTATCATGTCGAATACACTCGGAGGTCTGCTTGCTTCCTTCTTCTGCATTGTGATGTATAAGCTTGGTGTTGGCACTCATCTCAGCAATATGATTATAGGAGCCGTCATTCCACTTATACCAGGAGTGGCGTTCACCAACGGCATCCGCGACCTCGCCAATGAAGATTACATCGCTGGTGTAACGCGCCTGCTCGATGCTCTTC
>SUWS01000062.1 GCA_015061365.1 Lentimicrobiaceae bacterium
GGGTTCTTATGAAAAAATATATACGAATTTTCGTTATATGTAGAATCAACTAAGAAGTCAAATAAACCGTTTTCATCAGATAGACAAAGGATGTCTTCATTATTTGTACCAATAAATTTATACGACATGTCATTATTTATAGTATCAATCAATTGCATATCGAGTCTTATTCTTGAAATCTGACCGCTTGCAATCATATTTGCAAACAGAAGAAATATTAATGTTAAAACTGTATGTTTCATTTTATAAAAATTAAAGTGTCGTTTCTTTAACGGTAAAATCTCCGTCGTAACGATGATATTGATTGATTTTCTCTGGCAACGATATTTCTACTTGAGAATATTGTTTGTCCGAGTTGTTCCAACAATTACGTATTATAATATTTTGCTTATACAAAGAAGATAGTTTAAATGTAAATGTCCCTTTATTGATATAAAAAGCCATTAGATTATATGAACTTGTATAGGATTCTCCGGCTTTTAGAAATATAAGATTTAAATCTGCTTCAGAACTTTTTATGTAACAATTTTGTTCTTCTTCAAGTTCTTTCCAATTGTACATATTAAACAGGTCATCGTTAATAAAATTCATCATAAACTCTTCATCTGTACGTTGTGTTCTATCCAATGCTACCCAGACAGTACCTATTTCTACAATAAAATCTTCCGAGTAATCAGAATGATTGAATGTCATCATTTTATGGCAATCTCCTGATTCATCAACTTCGTGAGGAATATTTAAACTTGAAGTAGATACGAAAGACGGATAACAAGAATTCCCTCCAATCTTATTGAAATAAATGTCTCGTGCGGTCTCGTTTCTATATGTTATATCCAAAAACGGGACTTCTGATACTGTATCTAAAAAATCATTGTACATGTTTTCGTAATGCACGGAAAATTCAATATGTACATCTTGAGAGAAAGAATGATGCACAACAGTCAAAAGTAAAAGAAAACAAAATAAACGCTTCATGGTAATGGAAATATGTAATGATAATTTGAATGCCATTTATAATTTAAGGCAGGTTCTATTTATTAACTTTTTATCCTTAATCGTGGGCAGAACCCATTTTCCCACGTCAGTAGTTTGATATATTTCTTAAAAAACGTTCCCGATAAATGTCATTTACCGAGACACACGTTCTATGAACCTGTTCTTGCCTAATATTTGTATGTTATTTTCCATATTGTTTCCTTTCATTTTCGTCCTGCAAAGTTTATAATTTTATTTCAAAAATACAAGTTTTTTTAAATATTTTTTTATAAAATCGGGGGGGGTAAATCGTTGATTATTAAGTAATTGAATTTTTAAACTAAGGCTATTGAACTAAGGCTTTTGAACTAAGGCTATTGAACTAAGGCTATTGAACTAAGGCTATTGAACTAAGGCTGTTGAACTTTAGCTCATGGCTCAAAGCTCAAAGCTCAAAGTTCAAAGTTCAACGTTCAAAGTTCAAAGCTCAAAGTTCAACGTTCAAGGTTCAAAGTTCAAGGTTCAAAGCTCAAAGTTCAAAGTAAAGATCATCTTACCTTAAACCTTAAGCTTTAAACCTTAAACCAAAAATTACGCTTCGTAGCTGAAGTTTCTTAACGACTCTTCATTGTCGCGCCAGTCTTTGCTGACTTTGACGTTGAGGTCTAAGAATATCTTCTTACCTGTAAATTCTTCAATATCGCCTCTCGCCATGATGCCGAGTTTTTTGATGGCACTTCCCGCCTTACCTATTAATATAGCTTTTTGCGAGTCGCGTGAGGCATATATGGTGGCTCTGATGTTTATCATCTTCTTGCTTTCCTCGTATGCGTCGACGACGACTTCAACAGAATAAGGAATCTCTTGTTTGTAGATAAGCAAGATCTTCTCTCTTATTATTTCTGAGATGAAGAAACGCATCGATCTGTCGGTGAACTCGTCTTTCGGGAAATAAGGTGGACACTCCGGAAGTTTCTCCAAAATGCAGTCGAAGATGTGACTGATGTTGGCGTGATGAAGTGCCGAGATAGGGAAGATGGTGGCTGTAGGCAATGTCTTCTGCCAGAAATCTACGGCGGCGACAACACCTTCTTGATCCGACAAGTCGATCTTATTTAAAAGTACAAAAATCGGGATGTCGGTTATTTTCTGGAGACGCTCCACGGTCTTCTCATCTATTTTTTTGTCGGTAATATCGACGACATAAAGTATCAGATCGGCATCGATGAAAGCGACATTTACGAACTGATTCATCACTTCGTGCATCTTATAAGCGGGATTTTTTATGATTCCAGGCGTGTCTGAGAACACAATTTGGAACTCATCACCGTTCACAATGCCCAAAATACGATGTCTTGTGGTCTGTGCTTTTGATGTTACGATAGAAATTTTTTCACCTACGAATTCGTTCATAAGCGTTGATTTTCCGACATTTGGCTTTCCAATAATATTTACATAACCTGCTTTGTGACTCATGCTGAAAATTTTTTTAAAACTTAGATTGCAAAGTAACAAAATATCTTCTTGTCCTCGTAAGTAATGAGAAAAAAATAAGGGATAATTTAAACAGACAATATTATTTTCCAATTTTACGTGCACTTTTGTTTCTTTTTTCTATTTTTGCGCACAAAATAATAAACATTTTATCATGAAGAGATTTTTATTGTTATCACTTTTGGTTATTTCTTTAATGTCACCTTCATTAGCACAGGAGACTCAAGACGATACAAAGAATAAGTTTTCCAAATGGTACATAGAACCAGCTATACGTTACGGAACATATATTCCTTTCGTGGAACGTCACAACTATCTCGCCGAGAGTCATCAATATAACTTCGACCTGCATTTTGGTTATCAGACTACAGGAGAGAAAGAATGGGAACAACTTTTTAACTTTCCATCTTACGGTTTCTTCTTCCGCTACGAACATAATACTATCGACAGTGCGAAATATGAACATCGTGATGCCAACGGACTCCCAGTTACAGAATATGTCAACACCATAGGCGATTGCTATTCTGTAGGCGGCTTTTTCAACGGCAACTTCTACAGAGGACGCAATTGGTCGTTTGACTACGACATTCTCGCAGGCTTGTCGTTCTGGCCAAAATATGGTAACGAATTCATCGGTTCTTTGATTAATGTTCATTTGGGCATTGACGTTGGACCAACTTTCAGAATAAGTAGAAACATGGACTTAGGATTGCGTTTCTGGTTTGCGCATTCTTCCAACGGAGCTATAGTATTACCTAATCACGGTGTTAACGTGTATGGTTATCAACTGAATTGTCGTTATAATATCAACGGAAGAGAAAGTTTTACCCGCAGCGAATGGGAGCCATTTAAGAAAAAGACATATATTTTCCTCAGCGAGGCACCAGGATTTTTACAGACCAATACCAAGCGTAACGGAGAGATTTCCGGCGAACCCGGATATTATTTCAGCAACACTTTCAGAGTCGGTGTCTCTCGTCATTTCCATCAGATGTTCAGATATGACGTCGGCTTAGACTTCTGCTATACAGGTGAGACAAAGGTGAAATATCTACAAGCCCAAGACGAATATGAAGCGGGTATCTTAAACGTTCCTTTGTGCGAATATCGCCCGATGAACTCAATGCACGTAGCGGCTTCCGCCATGTTTGAGGTCTTGTACAACAGAGTCGCTTTCTGCGTCGGATTGTCATATTACTTATATCATGGCATTTACAACGGTACCGACGAGAAGAAGTCGTGGGGCTTCTCCGGCACAACGCCTTTCGAAAGCCAATATCTCCCAAGTGCATATACCAACTATTACGAAAGACTTGGTTTCAAATATTATTTTGGAAAGAAAAGCAATCAATTTGTTGGAGCTTTCATGAAGGTTCATGCTGGTTCCATCGACTATATCGAATGGACTTACGGAATTAATTTAGATGTTTTCAGATAAATGAATTAAAAGTAAATTGATAATCTGATATTTAACCTTAAAGTTCATGATTTACTTTTTTTTGAAAAAAACTTGACTTGTAAAGAAAAATGATTTATCTTTGCAGTCTCAAACAAAAACATAAATTCATTGTTTAGTTTGCAGTTCATGATGCGGGGTAGAGCAGTCCGGTAGCTCGTCGGGCTCATAACCCGGAGGTCGCAGGTTCAAATCCTGTCCCCGCTACAAAAGAAGAACGGATGACATAACGTCGTCCGTTTTTTGTTTTTTATATTTCCTTAACAAACATTCCCGCTTTCTCTGTGTTTTTAAGTCGTTATTTTTAAAACTAAAAACACTATGAAAGATTTCAATTTCAGACATGGAGACGCAAAGAGTGACGTCTTCGGTACAGACATGATGATTAACCCTTCGCCAGTCGATAAGATTCCGGATGCACCAACCACACCGCAGATCGCTTATCAGATGGTAAAAGACGAGACATTCCCTCAGACACAGCCTCGACTTAATCTCGCTACTTTCGTCACTACTTATATGGACGAATATGCTACTAAACTGATGAACGACGCTATCAGTATCAACTACATCGACGAGACGGAATATCCTCGTATCGCATTGATGGGACAGAAATGTATCAATATCATCGCTAATCTATGGAACACTCCTGAGACCAACAAATGGAAAACAGGTGCTCTCGGTATCGGTTCATCTGAAGCTTGTATGCTCGGTGGTGTCTCTGCTTGGATGCGCTGGCGCAAGAGAAGAATGGAACAGGGCAAACCTTACGACAAGCCTAATTTCGTGGTATCGACAGGTTTTCAGGTCGTATGGGAGAAGTTCGCGCAATTGTGGCAGATAGAAATGCGTACTGTTCCGCTCACAATGGAAAACCCTACCTTAGATCCTAAGAAAGCCATCGAGATGTGCGATGAAAACACTATATGCATCGTGCCTATCGCAGGTTGTACATGGACCGGTATGAACGACGACATCGAGGAGTTGGATAAGGAAGTGACCAAATTCAACAAGAGAACAGGCAACCAATTATGTATCCACGTTGATGCGGCTTCCGGTGGTTTCATCCTGCCTTTCCTGAAACCTCATGTAAAATGGGACTTCAGATTGGACAACGTATTATCGATAAGCACCTCAGGTCATAAATACGGTCTCGTATATCCAGGCTTGGGCTGGGTCATCTGGAAAGACAAGAAATATCTGCCTGAAGAAATGTCGTTCAGCGTCAACTATCTCGGTGCTGACATCACCCAAGTCGGACTTAACTTCTCACGTCCGGCAGCTCAGGTCTTGGGACAATATTATCAGTTTATCAGATTAGGTTTCCAAGGTTATAAGGCAATACAGCAGAACTCTATGGAGATTGCGGAGTATCTTCATGAGGAAATAGGTAAGATGCCTCAGTTTAAAAACTATAGCTCGGAAGTCGTAAATCCGTTGTTCGTCTGGTCGCTGAATCCTAAATATGATAAAGTCGCCAACTGGACTTTGTACGACCTGCAATATAAGTTGCAGCAAAGCGGATGGATGGTTCCGGCTTACACTATGCCGAAGGATTTGGAACAATGTGTGGTGATGAGAATCGTCTGTCGTCAAGGATTCAGCCGTGATATGGCTGATATGCTTCTGACCGATATCAGAATGGCTGTCGCCGACTTGGATAAATTAAGCTATCCGACACAGTCAAGAGTTGAGGTCAATAAGAACATTCATCCGAAACATAGCTTCAATCACGGAGGAACACGACGTTGTAAGAGTTGAAAGTTGAAAGTTAAAAACTGAGAATTAATGTAGAGACGTACCAATTACACCGTTGAAAATAAATACGATGTAATTGATACGTCTCTTAAATTTTTGTGTTCATAAAATTTATGGACACCCTTAACCTATAACATCTTTAACCTTATTGATTTCTAAGAAGGTATTGCCTCCTCCTTGTCCGAGGCTGCCGCTCAGATATGCCACCTTGTCGTTCATTTCAACATATCTCTTCTGATGGAGAAGTCGAACAGCTGCTACATATTGTTCGTGAGACGACATCTTGATATGCTGTGAAAATGGAATAATACCATAGCTTAAAGCTAACAGTCGATGTACCTTGTCGTTGCTGCATAAGGCTATGACGGGATTTGGTCCGCGGAAAGCCGACAGATTGCGTGACGTCTTGCCTGTCACGGTGTCGGTTATTATACATTTCACGCCGAGATGTTCGGTGGCTTCTATGGCGTTCTTCGAGAGGAATCCTGTCACGTCGTCGAAGTCGCAAAGCGGAATGTCGATGTCGTTTTCACGTAATTTGTCTTTCTCTGCCTGTTCCGCGATGGTAACCATTGTTCTCACCGCTTCAAGAGGATATTTTCCCGATGCCGTCTCGCCGCTCAACATCAGAGCGTCTGTGCGATAATAAATCGCGTTGGCGATGTCGGTAACTTCGGCGCGTGTGGGACGCGGATTCTTGATCATGGTGTGAAGCATCTGAGTCGCGACGATGACAGGTTTCTTAGCTAACACACATTTCCTGATAATCTTACGCTGAATTCCCGGAATATGTTCAATAGGGACTTCGATGCCGAGGTCACCGCGAGCGATCATAATTCCGTATGAAGCGTCTATTATCTCATCGATGTTATCGACGCCTTCTTGATTCTCAATCTTAGAGATAATCTGTATGTCGCTATTATGTTCATCAAGAATATCCTGGACAGCCTTCACATCTGTTCTGTTCCTTACAAAAGAATGCGCGATGAAGTCGATGTCTTCTTCAATGGCAAGTTTTATATTGCTGATGTCTTTCTCTGTCAGAGCCGGCAGATTGATATGCACTCTTGGAACGTTGACACTCTTACGTGAACCTAATCTTCCGTCATTCTGAACCACAGCAAAAAGTGAGTCTTCATTCTTGTCGACAATCTTCATCGAGAGTTCGCCGTCGTCGAAAAGAATATCATCGCCTATGTTTATGTCGTTGACAAAGTTCATATACGAGACGTTTACACAATCGCGAGTCGTCATCGCTTCAGGCTTGCCGCATATCTTGACACGGTCGCCGGTCACGAAATAAATGTGTTCCTCAACGGCAGTCGTCCTGATTTCCGGACCCTTAGTGTCGATGAGAATGGCAAGATGTGGAGAAACTTCCCTCACATTATTAATAACTTTTCTGATGCCTTCGGGCGTGGCATGAGCGGTGTTGATTCTCACCACGTTCACACCTGCATTGTATAATTCCTTAATAAAATCGACATCGCAGCGAAGGTCGCTTATTGATGCCACAATCTTAGTCTGTTTCATAATAAATAATCTGTTGTTTTTATAACAAACAAAGATACGAAAGTATTTTAATTATATTTGCAAAATAATACGTACATAAATCATGGATAAAAAAGAATTAAGATCCTTAATCAAGACTTTAAAGAAACAGCATTCTAAAGAAAGTCTCCTTGAACAATCGCAGTTGATTCTTAGTAAGTTGGAAAATCACCAATCTTTTGTTGAGGCGGAGACCGTCATGTTATACAGCTCGCTTCCCGATGAAGTAGACACTCACGATTTCTTGGAGAGATGGCGCAACAAGAAAAGAATCATACTTCCTACTGTAGTGGGCGATGACATCATTCCTGTTGAACTTTCGAAGGAAACAGATTTCGCCATAGGTGACTTCAATATATTAGAACCACAAAATGAACCGTATAACGGGAACTACGACTTGATTGTCGTTCCTGGCGTGGCGTTCGACAAAAACGGAAACCGAATAGGAAGAGGTAAAGGCTACTACGACAGATTTCTGTGCAAGCATTTAGAGGTAAAAAGAATCGGTATCTGCTTCGACTTCCAGCTTGTCGATGAAGTGCCGACCGAAGACAACGACATAAGGATGGATGAGATCATTAGTTTGGCGTAAATTAAAAAGTCCTCTTAATGAATTGCTCAAAGAGGACTTTTTATAGATGTTCCCTCAAGATCAGAATTCTACTGTCTTGATCTCTGTTTGTGGAATGAAATCAAAAGGTTCATATTTTAAAAGCTGTAAGGCCGCGAACTTCTTGTCTTTAGAATGAAGTACATAGAGTTGAACATTGCCTTCGTCGACTCTTTTAATTTTTTCAATTGACTTTAAATCGTCATTTTCCAAAGCGTTCTTTATGTTATAGAAATCGTTTGTGTCGTAATAAAGCTGACGTTTAATTATAGGAGAATTGGTTTTGGAATAAACTTCCTTATTCATCTTGGCGAATAACAAAAATAAAGCGAAGGCAACAGCTACTACTCCTACAAAAACAAGTGCCGAAGAAGCCATGTTGCTTTCAAAATTACCAGAATAAATGAACAAGAGACAGGAAATGGCAATTAACAATATTCCTGCTATTAATGAACCTGTATTAAATTTTTTTTCGATTAATTCTATTTTTACGTTTTTAATGTTGTTTGTCATAATTTTAAATTTAATTGTTAATAATAAGTCAACGAGTCGACAAGTAAATACGCATCCTGTCAACCCAATAATTGTAAACTGTCAATTGTAAATTGTAAATTGTCAAATGATAAGGTGTCTTACTATAACAATCAAATCATCATTCGATGACAGAGGAGATGAAAATTTTATGTTGTAGTTTTTGGTCGGTTGCACTTCTGAAGAGAAATGTCGTGATAGTATACAGCTTATAGGATTTTGCTGAGTTTTCTTTTGTGAAGGTAAAAGCCTGAATGACGGCAGCGACAAAGAATTATGCAGCTCCGGCAGGATGCTTTTACTTGAATTTGTGATGTTGAAGATCGTTTCAATATCAGAATGCTGACTGTCGGAGATATAGGCATTGTCGTCATTATTAATTCTGTCTAATACAGCGATATCATCTTTCACAAGGAAAGACAACGTCACAAAAATAAATGATACTATTATCAGAATATGTTTTTTCATAAGACAAAATCAATGTGCAAATATAACACATTAATTGCATAGTTGTCGTTATTTTTTTATTCATAACCCATAATTATTTTGATTATGAATTATGCATTATGCATTATGCATTATGAATTATGAATTATGCATTATGAATTATGCATTATGAATTATGAATTATGAATTATGCATTGTGGAGTGTTACTCTGTTACTTTCAAAAAACCGAAGCTCCATCTTTGACCTCTGAATGTTTTCGGGATATGAAGCTTAATCTCGTTATCTCCTTGTTTAAGATCTATCGATAATGGTTCGCGCATCCAATAGAACTGTTCATCGGTATAAGGTAATTCTTCTTCGGGTTTGTGCCATGTGTTAAAATGAAATTCATATTTCTCAGGTTCGTTCCATTTCTGAGCCGGGAAATATTCTTTGTCATTGACGAAAAGACGTCCTTGATTTTCCCATTTGCCTTGAGGTCCGATGCCGCCGGAGATTCTGTTAGAACGAGCCGCCGCCTCGAATCCGACCCACACTTTTATCGTAGTGTCGCATTCTGAATTGATGTTAGTGAAAGCCCAGGCTGAGACAGTGTCGCCGACAGTTATAGAGTTTTCTGTACATAAGTCGTTGACATCTACAGCACCGCCTCTTGCGTATAAGGTGTCGTTGCCGTCTATTTTAATCTTCCATGAAGTCATTGCGTTAGGATGCCAGCGGACATCATGATTTTTCACTATATGACTTTTATGATACGACATTTTGTCTTCAAACTCTGAGAGCTCATCCCACGATCCTTCGCCTCCGTTCCAAAAACGTTCGGCATATACCATCATGCCGTTAATCATCCCGTTATGAAGAGCGATGCGAGTCTTGTCATCGACGCGTACGTCGTTCCATAGACATAAGATTCCGCCGAGGGCGTTAGTGGTGTCAGGCACGTCTTGAGCACATGCTTTATGAAGAAAGACTTTATTTGTGAAATAGATAGGATCATAATAATTAAGGTAGCCCATAAAAGAATCCACATACTTACCGCCTTTTTTAGTCTGTGCGGCATTAGAACCAGCGGCGGTGTTCCATATCTGACGTACGGTAGTGGAGTCGGAAGGAAGACCTGGATCCCAAGCCATGGCGATGCGATTATGTCTCTTACAGAGATTCTCGGTGAATCTCATGAAACCCTTAGGATCTGCGATATAAACCTCATCAGAACCGATATGAAGATAAGGACATAAAGATGCTGGTATCTCTTCACAAAATTCATCAATACATTTCTCAAGAACCTTCATTCCTTCTTCAGAGTCCATAGAAAAACCGAAAGCGTTTCTGAAATATGCCGAATGTCCAGGCATGTCGATCTCAGGCATTATGGTGATGCCGCGTTCTTTGGCGTAAGCTATCAATTCTCTGATTTCATCGTATGTGTAAAACTTTCCGCAGTCACGGCCTGGTCGTTGATACTGAGGGTCGTTGAGCTGAGGATAAGCCTTACATTCTATTCGCCACGCCGGATTGTCGGTCAGATGCCAGTGGAAATAATTGATCTTGTATAACGACATTAAATCTATCGTTTCTTTCAACATATCTATTGTCTGGAAGTTACGTCCCGTATCGTGCATGAAACCTCTGAAAGGATAAGCCGACCAGTCGTGAATCTCTACATCAGGAATACAGTTGTTTTCGTCGGCGAGCTGCTTAAGAGTCTGCTTCGCCCAGATGACGTTACCTTCTATCACGACGTTTCCATTCTTGGAGCTAAGATAATATTCGTCTTTATTATGAGGATAGATGAGATTCTCGGAAGAACTCAAGATTGTCACATCCTTGATTTGATGTAATCTGTTGTCTTTAATTATCAACTTCTTAGGCTCAGGGATTATGTTTCCTTCGATGAAAATATCTTTCTCCGAACATGAAAGTAAGGTCAGCAATAAAAGTGTTAATGTCAAAATCTTTCTCATAAACAAACTATTTTTTGCAAATCTAAGAAAAATGTTGGTTAAATTATTTTTCAATCATAAAATATCGTACTTTTGCGCAACAAAAAAAAACGTAAGATGAATTTTAAAGAAATTATTAGTTACTTAGGAACAAAGAAGTTCTGGGTAGAGTTGATTATCATGACTTTAGGTATGATAGTCACAGCTTGTGCGGTTTACTATTTCCTCGTACCAAGTAAACTTATCATTGGTACAATTTCAGGTCTCTCAATCGTCATCAGTGGAGTATGCGAAAAGTTTTTTGGTTTCCCACTTAATGTGTCGACGGTTATTTTTGTAATCAATGCGATCCTTTTGATTTTAGCTTATCTTTTAATTAACAAGGAGTTCGGTACAAAGACTGTTTACACAGCTCTCATCTTAGGTCCTTTGATGAGTCTCTTAGAGAAATATTTACCATACGAAAAATTCATTGATCCAACTTCGGAAATTCCATCTATCATGGGCGACCTTTGGCTTGATCTCTGCTGCTTCGTTCTGTTGTTAAGTCTGGCACAAGCAGTATTGTTCAAGATTAACGCATCTACTGGTGGTCTCGACATCTTGGCGAAAATCGTTAACAAATATTTACACTTCGATATTGGAACGTCAGTGTCGGTAGCTGGCTGGTGTATCTGCGCCACAGCGTTTTTAATCAACGACGCTCGTCTCGTTATCATCGGTTTAATCGGTACATGGATCAACGGTTTGGTGGTCGATTACTTCACAGCAAGTCTTAACAAGAGAAAAAGAGTCTGTATCATCTCTCCAGAATACGAAAGAATCAGACAATATATCATCAACGATTTGTCTCGCGGCTTGACAATATACAACGTTAAAGGTGGTTATAGCGGAGAAGACAAGGTTGAACTTGAAGCTCTTTTGAGTACAGATGAATTTTCAGATTTGATGAAGTTTATCAATGAAAATGAGATCAACGCTTTCATTACAGCTGGTAACGTTAGTGAAGTCTACGGTCTCTGGGGTGACAAGAACAGACGTAAACATATCAGCAAATAACATTTGTTTGTTAAGAAATATCAGCGCATCATCAAAATGGTGCGCTTTTTTTATTTCCATAAAAAACAAAAATCTGAGAATCTTCAAGAAAAACTCTCGGATTCTCAGATTTTTCAGATTTTCAGATTTTCAGATTCTCAGATTCTGAAAATCATTTTCCTTCACTCAATTTCTTGTAGCCTTCGTAACGAAGTTTTGCGTATTGTTCTGTCTTTGCGAACAATTCTTTAGCTTCTTCAGGGAAGGTCTTGACTAATGAGTTATAACGTACTTCACCCATGATGAATTGTTGGAACTTGCTCCAGTCTGGTTCTTTGCTGTCTAAGTGGAAGCCGTTTTGTCCTGCTTCTTCTTCCAATGGGTTGAAGCGATAGAGATGCCAGTATCCGCATTCCACTGCCAATTTCTCTTCTTGTTGTGTGCGACCCATGCCAGCTTTGATGCCGTGGTTGATACATGGAGCGTAGCAGATCACGAGTGATGGTCCTGGATATGCTTCAGCTTCTTTGATAGCCTTGAAATATTGTGCTTGGTTTGCGCCCATCGCCACTTGTGCTACATAGACGTAACCGTAGCTCTTTGCTATCATGCCAAGGTCTTTCTTACGTAATTTCTTACCTGATGCTGCGAACTTAGCTACTGCGCCTGCTGGTGTTGCCTTCGATGACTGCCCGCCTGTGTTGGAATATACTTCGGTGTCGAGGACGAGTACGTTGACATCTTCGCCTGAAGCGAGTACGTGGTCTAAGCCGCCGAATCCGATGTCGTAAGCCCAACCGTCACCACCGATGATCCATTGTGACTTCTTGACCAAGTGGTCTTTCAACTCAACGATTTGCTTGCAGTATGTGCAATCGCATTTGCCTGCTTCTGCCAAAATCTGAGGAGCGAGTTTCTCTGTGACTTGTCCGTTCTCGCGGTTGTCGATCCATTGTTGGAAGAGAGCCTTAAGCTCTGCTGAGCAGCAGCTGCATTCTTCTATGGCTTCTCTCATGATGCGTTCAACGCGGTCGCGGAGTTTGTTAGTAGCTGTCTGCATACCGAGTCCGAATTCTGCGTTGTCTTCGAACAAGCTGTTAGCCCATGCCACGCCCTTGCCTGATTTGTAGTTCTTACAATAAGGTGTTGCAGGTGCTGATCCGCCGTAGATTGAAGAACAACCTGTTGCGTTGGCGACTAACATTCTCTCGCCGAACAATTGTGTGATAGTCTTGATATATGGTGTTTCGCCGCAGCCTGCACATGCGCCAGAGAACTCGAACAATGGTTGTGCGAATTGGCTGTTCTTGATGTTGGCAAATTTGTCGATGAGTTCGTCTTTATAAGCTACTTTATGTTGGCTGTATTCCCAGTTTTCTGCTTCGCCGAGTTGGCTTTCGAAAGGTTTCATCACCAAGGCTTTCTCCTTAGCAGGACATACGTCGGCGCAGTTGCCGCAACCTGTACAGTCCATGACAGAGACCTGCATACGGAACTTCATTCCTGCAAATTCCTTAGGCATCTTGATGTCGATAGTCTTCATCGATTCAGGAGCATTCGCCAATTCTTCTTCGTTCATCACTACAGGACGTATCGCTGCGTGAGGACATACCAAAGAACATTGATTACATTGGATACAGTTTTCTGATTGCCATTCTGGAACGAAAGTGGCGATGCCGCGTTTTTCGTAAGCTGTAGTACCAGCTGGGAATGTACCGTCGATGATTTCTTCGAAGGTGCTGACAGGAAGGTCGTTGCCTAACTGAGCTGTCATAGGACGCATGATCTTGTTGATAAATTCCGGTGCGCCTTTCAAAGGTTCGAGGACGAAGTCTGTCTTGCAGCTGAGGTGTGCCCATTCTTCTGGAATCTCAACTTTTGTAATCTCAGCGCCACGGTCAACAGCAGCGAAGTTCATCTTAACGATGTCTTCACCTTTCTTGCCATACGACTTGACGATGAATTTTTTCATTTGTTCAACGGCGAGGTCGTAAGGGATAACTTCGGAGATCTTGAAGAATGCAGATTGGAGGATAGTATTGGTACGGTTACCTAATCCTATTTCGTCAGCGATCTTTGTAGCGTCGATGATATACATATTAATATTATGTACTGCCAGATATTTCTTCACGAAGTCTGGAAGATGTTTCTTGGTTTCTTCTACATCCCATGGTGAGTTGTAAAGGAATGTTCCATTATCTTTCAAACCGCGTAAGCAATCGTATTTGCTTAAGTATGAAGGAACGTGGACAGCTACGAAGTCAGGTGTTCCTACGAGATATGGAGCCAAGATAGGACGGTCGCCGAAGCGGAGGTGTGAACATGTATATCCTCCTGATTTCTTTGAGTCATAGTCGAAGTAAGCTTGGCTGTATTTATTTGTGTTGTCACCGATAATCTTGATGGAGTTCTTGTTAGCACCTACAGTGCCGTCAGCGCCGAGTCCGTAGAACTTAGCTTCGAAAGTGCCTTCTGGAAGGATTGAGAACTCAGGAAGCATTGGGAGAGAACCGAATGTCACGTCGTCGTTGATACCGATGGTGAATCTGTTACGAGGTTGAGGTCTCTCTAAGTTTTTGAACACTGCTAAGATGTGAGCCGGTGTTGTGTCTTTTGATGAAAGACCATAACGACCGCCGATGATATGTGGTAAGTTAGCGCTGTTGTTGTTGCATAAGTCGTTGTAAGCTTCAACTATATCTAAGTAGAGAGGTTCTCCGTTTGAACCGGTGTCTTTTGTTCTGTCTAAAACGCAGATACGATCTACAGTTTTAGGAACCACAGCGAGGAGGTGTTTCACGCTGAAAGGACGGTAGAGGTGTACGCTTACTAAACCTACTTTCTTACCTTCTGCGTTGAGTTTGTCGACGACGGTCTTGATGACGTCGGTGATAGAACCCATGGCGATGAGTATGTTTGTAGCGTCTTTAGCACCATAGTAAGTGAAAGGAGCGTATTCACGGCCGGTGATTTTGCTCATTTCTTTCATATATTTAGCCACTATGTCAGGGAGAGCATAGTAGTATTTATTTTGTAACTCGCGTGTTTGGAAATAGATGTCAGGGTTTTGTGCTGTACCGCGTGTCACAGGATGTTCTGGGTTAAGAG
>SUWS01000063.1 GCA_015061365.1 Lentimicrobiaceae bacterium
ATGAAAAAGCAATTATTTATCAATGGTCGCCACATTGTTCCTCTGAAAATTGCACATCTTTAGGCCTGACACAGTCATATTGTGATGAAAAAGGTATTGAATTATATGTAGTTGTTGACTATTACGCCGATGCATTTTCTCAAATTGAAAGCATTAAGAATCCGCTCCTTTCAATTAGCGAGAGATATTATAATACGGAACTTACACAAGAATTAAGTGAACTGTTCTACAAAGAACTCTTAGGCGAGAAATACGATAAGAAAAATTATCATAGGTTCTATTATTTTGAAAATGGTGAGTTCGTGAGAATGTATGATTCTGTCGTCAATTTATAATTTACAATTGACAGTTAACAATTGGGTTTAAGGTTTAATGCTTAAGGTTTAAGGTTGAATTAGATAAACTTTTAAACTTAAAACTCTCAACTTTAAAACTACTTTAAACTTTAAACCTTAAACTTTAAACTAATAACCAAGTAAACTAATATTCTCTAACTTAAAAATAAACTCTTATGAAAACCAAACTGTCTCTGTTATTGACGTTTTTATCTTGCTTTAAAATCGTGATGTCGCAGTCGCCGCTGAGCATAGATGATTATAAAATGTTAGGTGAAAGTCAATATGTTGTGGTTTATGAGATGTCATATCTCAAAGATATTTCAAAACCTGATAGAATCTATCATGATGAGATAATCTTGGAGATTAGCGGAGAATATTCGAAATCATATAGCTACAAAATGTTCCACTACGACTCGACTTATACCGATTCCAATAAGAAAGGTGCGCATAATTATCCTTCTCCAAAGTCGAGTGCGTTTCCTGTCGATGTGGTTAAGAATTATAAAGAAAATGATATGACGGTTTACCATAGAGCACCGTCAGACGGACCGATATTCGAATACGAAGAATCAATGAATCTCTTCGATTGGAAGATGACTTCTGAAATGATGGAAATTCTCGGTTACTCTTGCTTCAGAGCCACTTGCGATTTCAGAGGCCGTAAGTGGAATGCCTGGTTTACAATGGATATTCCTTTGCAAGAAGGTCCTTGGAAATTCAATGGTCTTCCAGGCTTGATTCTCAAAATAGAAGACGAAAACGGTGATTATATTTTCGATTGCATAAGAATCAACAACGAGAAACGTCCTATTTTGTTATACGATTATATGTATGAGAAATCTTCTTACGAAGAGGTTGCAGGATTTATGCAAGATGCTCATAATGATTTCAATGCTTATAATAAAAGAATTAATCCGAAAGGAAGTATGTCGATTGCTAAGAGAGACGAAGTGACGGGAAAAGTGACTTTCCGTGAAGTCGGTGCCAATGAGGTCGTGCCAAAGCCGTATAATCCAATAGAAAAATAAATTATTGATGTTCAGGATAAAAATGATAATTTGCTGATTGTCATGTTGAGAAATAATATTATTTTTGCCTTATGGTATTATTAGACGATTATAAATCAGGCGGTCATAACATAAACCGTGCTCTCTTATGGGAGTACGATGTCGATAATTTTGACTGGCAGAACTCAAAGGCGATAGTAGTTCAACGAGTTATTGAAATGGGTGAACCTGAAGATTTTTATGCGGCTTTTGATTTGTATGGAGGCGTTGATGGTTTCAGGGAGATAATAAAGACTTTGCCTTACCTCAACGATATTGACATAAATTTTGTATGTGTATTTTTTAATCTGAAAAGGGAGGAACTGAGATGTTGCACAAGGAGACAATCGATTCAAAAACACTGGAACTTTTAATTGATTTGCAGAAAGAACCATTGCTGTCGTCATTTAATCTCGTCGGAGGTACGGCATTGGCTTTACATTTGGGACATCGCAGAAGTGTCGATCTCGACTTTTTTACTTCGGAAGCATTTGATTTGGAAGAGGTGAAAATGATGTTAGTGAAAAACTATGATTTCAAGGTGTCGTATTCAAGGTCGCAGACTTTAAAAGGTTTTATAAATGATATAAAGGTAGATTTCATCAGATTCGATTATCCACATCTTTTCCCTTGTGACAATATAGAGAACATAAGAATAGAGAGTATTCCTGATATTATTGCTATGAAGTTACTGAGTATCACCGACAACGGCTCTCGAATTAAGGATTTTATAGATATAGCGTTCCTTTCGTCGCGTTATTCTCTAAATGATATGCTGAATTTTTACCTCAAAAAGATTCCGAATTCAAATGCACTGATGCCTCTTAAAGCATTGACATATTTCGAAGATATTGATTTTAAAGAATCTGTTGTGATGCTGAATCATGCTTTTGATTGGACTGAAATATCGGCTCGTTTGATGGATATGGCAAACTCACCGAATAAGATATTTCCTGAACCTTTTAGTACTTAGATAGATACAATATAATTATTATGAAACGATTATTGCTGATATTATTGACATTCTTTTCGTTAAATGATATTTTCGCTCAGACTACCGTCACTGGAAATGTCAGGAACGAAAAAGATGAGAATGTCTTTAAGGCAGTTGTCGTGATTAAAAATCTCAGCGATAATCTTATTGTCGGATATTCTTCCACAGATGAAAACGGCCTTTTTAATGTGAGTTTCAAAAGCAACGATTCGATTTTGTTGTTAAACGTTCAAGGTTTTAACATCAAGAAAGAGACAATGCGGATTGAGAATAAGAATCAAGATTTAGAAATTGTTATTAAAGAAGAAGCTATTGTCTTGCAGGAAGTTAGCGTTAAGTCGGAGAAGATTTGGGAGAATAACGACACAATCTCTTATCTGACGGATTCTTTTCGTGATACTACCGATGTCGTCATCGCTGATGTCTTGAAGAAAATGCCAGGAATCGAAGTCAAAGACGACGGAAAGATTGAATATAAAGGCAAGGCGATTTCCAAATTCTATATCGAGAATATGGATATGCTTCAAGGTCGATATAATATCGCCACGAACAACATTCCTGCTTCTGATGTTCATCTCATTCAGATTATGGAGAATCATCAGGAAGTCAAGGCGTTGAAAAACATCGACTTTACTGATGCAGTCGCTTTGAATATAAAACTTAAAGCCGATGCGAAAGGAACTTTCATCCTGATGAACGAATTCGGCACCGGTTATGACGAGAAACTGCTTTGGGACGCTAATATCGCGGGAATGCGTTTCGGTAAGAAAATGCAGCTTCTTGCTACGATTCAGACTAACAACAACGGCTCGAATCTCTCGAATAAAAGTAACGGCGGCGCAGGAAGTTTCGCCTCGACGATAAAACCTTCGGTGCCGAATATAGGGGAGAGGCGAACTACTTTCAACGACTCATACGGACTGACATTTAACACTTTACAGAAATTAAAGAACGATTCGGAACTCTCGGTAAATGTCTTGGGCGGTTTCGACAAAAATACGAAGTCTTCTTTCGCCCGCACTTCTTATCTCATTCCCGAGAGCGACAGCCTGAACATCTATGAAACGATAAATTCCGATGAACAATCTTATTCCTTGGAAACGGATATAAATTATAATCTTAATAAAAATTTAGATTATCTTAAAATAAACGTCAATGTTTTAGGTAACGACATCATCAATTCTTCTGATATAGAATCTTCTTCTCTGATAAGACAAAATGAAGAACGTCAGTCTGTTACAACAAAAGCTGATATTCGTTGGGTAAGGAAAAGCAGGAAAGACAACGAAAAAGGAATCGAGATTAATTCAAGAAATGTTTATAACATTACGCCATATCATTCTGATGTGAATCCAGGTTCTTTTCCTAATGAACTTAATGACGGAATCTATTACGACATGACGAAGCAAAACATTGATTTTACGTCTTTTAGAAGTAACAACACTTTCAGGTTCCTCACGCTTTTCGTCATAAAAAGAATCTCTATTCATCCATACGCTATCGTAAATGTAGAAAGGCAGACTTTGAATAGTTCTATTTTATGTTTTAATGACAATCAGGATGTTACACTGCAT
This sequence comes from Lentimicrobiaceae bacterium, assembly GCA_015061365.1. Classification (GTDB taxonomy): domain Bacteria; phylum Bacteroidota; class Bacteroidia; order Bacteroidales; family F082; genus Limimorpha. The sequence continues at coordinate 3,953 of SUWS01000063.1, forward strand.
GATGATGATTTTAACAATGAGATGATATGGTTTAAGACGCAAGGAAATCTCGGACTTCGTTTCGACTACAACCGACGCAGAATAACATCGGAATTGTCGTTGCCTATACAGATTCGTCATATCAGTTTAGACGATAAAATAAATTTAAATTCTAAAAATGAGACTAAATTGTTGTTTTTACCTGATTTTAATTTCAAATATAAGATTAACAATAGTTTGGATATTTCTGTTTCGAGTCGGATCTATAATACAACGCCAAGTCTGCAAACTCAATATTCTGGTTATATACTGAAGAATTACAGAACATTATCACGATATGACAGCAATCTCTCTGACACAAAAGGAAATACCTCATCATTGAAATTCTCGTTTAACGATGTGATGAACTTTTTCTTCGGTGATGTCTCCGTCAATTATAATTATTACGTAAATGATGTGATGTATTCTCAGAATTTTGAGGATAATTATCTGATAATAAATAGTATCGACCAAAAGAACAGCGGCGACTATCTTTCGTTTTCGCTTTATCTCGGAAAAGGTTTCAATTGGAAAAATATAAATATCAACGGAAGATGTTCGTACGGTTTTGGCAAGTCGCCGCAACTTGTTGAAGATAAAGTTGCTACCTACAACAATCACGGCTGGAACGCGAATATCACGGCTTCGATGAACATCACCAATTTGATACTTTTCTCCAATAAGTTCAGCTGGAGCAGAATGGCTTCTTCGATAGAAAGTCAGTTTAAATCAGAAGATTACATCACGACTTTTGTTGAGAATGCGAACATTGACTTCGTGTTGCCGTTCGGTTTCGTGATAGGAAGCAGCCTCGAATATTATTACACTTCCGACGATTTCAGGACACAACATTTCATGCTTTTAGATTGCAATCTCAGTTACACATATAAAAAAGTTAAATTTTATTTGGAGTGCAATAACCTGTTAAATACAGAATCGTTTGTATATTCGTATTTTACAGACATTTACAATTTCTATTCTTCCTACAATATTCGTCCGAGAAGTTTGATGCTTAAAGTGAAGTTTGAGATATAATTGTTTTAGATGATTTCTATAAAGGGGATTTCTATAAATTAAATTTATGACAATCAGTTGATTATATTGATATTTTTGTTGTATATTTAAAAATATATGAAATATCAGAAGAAAACAGGAATGAGTTTGTTCGAACAGGAAAATACGATGGAGTCGTTATCGAAGATGTGAAATCCGCTTGTAATATTGAAAGAGATTGTTGATTTTTAACAGTTTAGGAATAAACTTGAGAAGTTGTTTACAAACGACAGCAAGAAGAACAATGCCGGCCGCAAGCCTATTGATCCTGTTTTCATGCTGAAGGGACTGTTTTTCAGAAGAGTCGGAATGGTGAGAGCGACATTCTACATTGGATTCACAAATCTGGTCTATAACATGTGCAGATTGGTTCAGATAAAGAGGTATCATTTCGATTGGATTACAAATTAAATATTAGATAATCAATAAGTTACCCTCCCTGATTTATTTTAAAAAATATTTAAAAAAGTTTGGATTATTGAAATAAAATTATAAACTTTGTAGAACGGAAAATGAAAGGAAACAATATGGAAAATAACATACAAAAATTAGGAAAAAACAAGTTCATAGAATGTGTGTCTCGGTAAATGACATTTATCGGGAACGTTTTTTAAGAAATATATCAAACTACTGACGTGGGAAAATGGGTTCTGCCCATTGATGTAGGAAAATTAATAATAAATAGAACCCGCCTTAAAAAAATATCAATATGAAGTACTATAGCATGATTATTTTGTTCTGGTGTTTTTGCTTTATAGTTCTGACTCCTCTTCGTTTATTATCTCAATATTCTGTTTACGACAAAGAAATCACACAAAACGAAGCAACAATGCTACTTGATAATCTTTATAATTCCATGCAAAAATATCACCCGAATCTTTATGAATATACTTCAAAAGATGAGTTTGATGAATTATATGATAATTTTATTTCAGATATAAGATCAAAACAAGAGTATAAACCTGATGAACTTTGTAAAATATTTGAAAACTTTGTGTCACACACCAAGGATAGTCACTCGAGCATAGGAATGTATAAAAGATATATTAAAACTAAAGAGTCAACTATTTCTAAGACAGACTCTTTGGTAAATGTTTTTCCTTTCGCTTTTAATATTATTGACGGGAAGATGTATGTGGCATACGATTTCTTTACAGACTCAGCCATTCCGGAGAAAAGTGAGATTGTATATATAAATGAACAAAAAAGTTCACAATGGATTAAGGAAAAAAGAATGTCGATATGTTCAGAATTAGATTCACATAAAGATGCTAAAATTAGTCGTCATTCTCAATATAAATTGTTGTCAGATAGAATTAACAAATTTGGCTTTATACCATACAATGAGAACGACACTTTGTATGCTGAGTTTGATTGTGCTGTATATGTTCTTGACTACGACAAATATCTTTCAAAAGCGTATGATGAAAATGATGAAATTGTAAGTTTCACTCCTCTTTGTGATGGAAAAATAGCTTTGATAACAATGCGTTATTTCTATTCTTTGGAAACTATGTTGCCTATCGTAAATGGTATTATTGATAGCATAAAATATTATGATTCAGATAATTTGATTATTGACTTACGAGAGTCTCCTGGCGGACATGCTGAGATTATAGAGAAATTTGTTGAACAAATAACAGACAAACCTTTCAGACTTTTTTCAGAAGAGCAGTTTTTTGTTAAAAATTCGATGAAGAATTCTCCTAATGAATATATGCGAAAACCTTGGATTCATAGGGATTATATCAATAAGAAGGAGGTGAAAAGATTATGGAAAGATGATAGAGATAGTGTCTTCGTAAATAAATCAGAATTAGTTTGCCCTAATAAATATTCTGATAAATTTGATGGAAGTATATGGGTAATGGTAGGACCGTACACACATTCTGCTGCTGTAGAATTAGCAGCTATAATACAAGATAACAACTTAGGAATAATAGTCGGAGAAGAAAGTGCTGCGGTTAATTGTTATGGCAATCCTGTGGATTATGAATTTTCCAGCAGCGTTGTAGATGAAAAGTACATTCGTTATGATTATTTTGCCCCTCACATAAGATTGATAAGACCATCAGGAGAAGTTACAAACACACCTATAGGCATCATTCCTGATATAGAAATTAAATCTAATATCACTATAAAAAATGATGAACAATTAAATACATTAATTGAGATTATAAATAAAACTGAAAGATAAGTTTAATTATGTTTAAATTATTCCCATTCTTTCATCAGCATGATGCGTTGGTTACGACATACTCTCAACGGAACATTATGAGAATTGTTATCATTTCGGCATCGGAGAGATGACTTGGCTTGTTCCTATGTTTTTTGCCATCTTCGATTGAATGTTTTTTAACTGTTTCATTAAAAAAATGCAGAAGTCGTCTGCCATATAAAAAAAATCAATAACTTTGTTATCGGATAACATAAGGTTATAGAAGTTCCCTTAAATGATAAAAACTATGAAAATGTGTTACAGCAATAAAATACTAATGACTATATTTTTAGTCTTCGTGTTATCTGTGTCTTCATTTGCTCAAAGAAACGCGGATGTGATGGGACGTGTCACAGATTCCATCACTAAATCAGGTATTCCATACGCGGCGGTACGACTTTTCGATTCGATAGGTAATCTGCAAAACGGCTGTATAACGGATACTTTTGGATATTTCAACATGAAAAAAGTTCCACAAAGCATTTACTCTCTTGATGTCTCATGTCTCGGCTATCGCACATATCATAAAACTTTTGATGTGAATAAAGGCGATGTATATGCAAGGATAGAACTTGTCATGGAAAGCCAAATGCTTGACAATATCGTTGTTAAGGGCGAACGCATCACAATGAGAGAAGAAATTGATAAGACGATTTACCGAATCGACGATTTCACTCTTCGCAATTCGACAACAGCATTGGAAGCTCTGAAGACCATTCCTGGCATAACGACAAGAAACACTGATGAAACAGTACGTGTCAATGGAAGTACCAACGTACTCGTTTTGGTTGACGGAGCCTTCACGACTCGCAGCCTGACGACAATCACGCCAGAGGACATCGAAAGTATCGAAGTGATAACAAATCCTTCCGTTGAATATGATTCAGATGTTGCCAACGTCATCAATATCGTGTTAAAGGAGGAACGTAAGAAAGGTTTACGTTTGGTCACGATGGCTAACGGAACTCTGCCCGATCAATCCGATTATCTGAAACTGATGGCAGATTTTGAATTTTCCAAGTTCCGCTTATTTGCAGATTATTCATTCAATCGTTTTGTGATTCGTCCCGAGACTTTTGTTTACGACAGTTCCTACTATTCAATAAACGATGCCGACGGCTCTCATTATGAGACATATTCTTCTGTAAAATTATTAAAATCGCCAGCCAATATAGAGCATTCAATAAGATATGGATTTGATTATCGCATCAACAAAAACAACTATCTTAAATTTTCAGGAAGTTATTCGTTGGATAAAAGCGAATTTCTAAGCAATTTGTTTTCGCAATACTATGCTGACGGATTTTTATTATATGATGCTGTTGAAAATGACAAATCCAAGATGACGACACCGGAACAGAACTACACTCTGTACTACAGGCATAAGTTTTCAAAAAAAGGACACGAGTTGTCTTTCAACTCAAACTTTTACATTATGAAACGTGATAATCAGAATACATATTCTTCAAGATTTATCTATTCAGATGGCGATGTGCGAGATGTTGATATGCTGCGACATCTTAACAATAATCAAACTGTATTTAATGCTAAATTAAAATATGATTTGCCGCTTTCAGATAATTTCAAGATCTCCGTAGGTGCGCAAAGCATATATCGTGAGATTCATTATAGTTACGACAATAGTCTTGACAATCAATATTTCGACTACACCGATTTACGTCTTGCAGGATTTCTTCAAGCGACTTATAATATCAAAGAAAATTTATCAGTCATGGCAGGCATACGATGTGAACAATTGGAGTTCGACATTTATGACACCATAAACAGTAGTAAGTTGAACTATCTTCCTAATTTGTCGTTGCTTCACAGAATCAATAAGAAACATTCATTACGACTGAATTATAAGACATTGCTGACATATCCTTCATATCACTTTCTGACACCTTTTGTGTATAATGAGACGGATTCACTTTCATATTCATACGGCAATCCGGAGTTATTACCTGCAAAGACTCAGAACATTGGTTTTCAATATACATTCAGGAACAGATACACGCAAGTCACCGCAGAACCTTATATCTCATTGAAGAAAGACATAATTGGAGAGACCCGTCAGATTGATGGAGCGGTAACACGGACATTTTACGACAACATTGCACATTCCACGAAATACGGAGGAAGATTTAATGCGACTACTTTGTTATTGGGTTTCCTTCAGCCGATGATAAACCTTGATTTCGGATATGTCGTTTTTAATGACAGGACTTTCAATGGTTTTGAATTTAGTCTCGATGGCGGTATCATTATGGCGTTGCCTTGGGACATGGAGTTGGAGACATACATCACTTATATCGGAAAACAACGTAATTATAATGGCTATTATGCGGAAAGTCCTATCATAGAGGATATTACCATCAGCAAAGATTTCTCTAATAATTTTTCAGTCTCACTTTCGTATGAAGAAGCGTTTCTATCCACAAAAAATGAGGAAGTATGTATAGGTCCTAATTATTACCAAAGAGATTGGGGCGAGACGAAACATTCAGCATTCCGTTTGTATGTGCGTTACGTCTTTAATGCCGGAAACAAGACGTTAAAAGATGCCGAAGAACTTGAATCTCTCATGGAAAGCGAGAAGAATGTAAAACAAAGAAAATAAAATTTAAACACTTCACTGTCCAATTTTTTGACACTTTATTTTTGCTTGAAATTTTAAATTGTTGATATTTAATGATATGTAAATTTGGCGCGATTTGCAATTAACAGTTTACAATTAACAATTAACAATTAACAATTATTGTAGGATTTCTTGTAGAGGCACATGGATGTGTGACTTGATCAAAGAATTAACAATATAAATTGAAATAAGGGCGTGGTTTTAGAGCTGCGTCCTTTTTGTTTGTTATGCATTTCGATCAAGAAATCATCAACGATGTAAAGGTCGCTGTAGAGATAAAGTCCGATTGATTTGTTGTGGAGATTAGCGCAAGTTTCGCTAAGTTAAATGATGATTTAAACTTACTTCACAATAATATTTATGCTTTTTCAATTTCGAATCTCTTAAGCTTTATTCCTTCTTGATATTTTTCATTTACGCATAAAAATGTGTTTTCATCAAGAATTTTCATTACTTGGAATTCTTTCCTTGATTTAATCTCTATTATCCAAGATAAGTATCCTAATCAGATACAGTATCCAATCTGATTACAGTTGTTTGTATTCTTCAGAAAGGTCCTTGAAGAAGTCGTGTTTTAATGCTTTGGAAATGAGGAGTAGGAGGGAGATGTCTATATTTTCCTTGCGGAATATCTTATGAATATGAGGGCGTGTGCAACAAATACCTTTAGCTAATTGAGTAGCTGTGATATTCTTTTCTTTCATTGCTAAATTATAATATGTCTAATATTTATCTTTTGTCTAATCTATATTATATTCTTTTTAATTTTTAACTTTAATTTGCAAAGATACATTTATTTAAACTATAAATAATGTTAATATATCAATTTTGAAATATATCGTTATTTGCAATGACCTGACTTGCTGGAATATGTTGTATTCCTTTGTCTTCTGTGTATATCACCACGTTTTCTCCTCGCGATGATTTCTCTTGTAACATTCGCTTTTCGGCTAATTCCAAACCAGCATTAAGTTTCTTTACAAATTCGTCGGCTTCTTTATTTGACATAGTTTTTTATTTTGTTATAAGTTATTTCTGAATATATTTTAAAATCAACGGTTTTACCACCACTTGCAATAATAGCACGCGGATTTCGACTGTTGTCATATATAGCCCATAGATCAACTTCTTTCATAAAAAGATTAAACATATTTTTGATGCCAGCTATATATCTACGCTGAATTACATCAGTGGGAATGTTGTGACCTCCATTACTAACGCGTTCTGCTACACGTTGTATCGCCAACTCTGGAGTTTCTAACCAAAAGAATATCAGATGTACGCAGTATCCTTTATCGTGAGCTTTTCTAATTAAGTTAATGTATGATTTTGTAGCAAGTGTTGTTTCAATAGAGAAAGTTTCATTTCTGTTTAATAAATCTTCTATTCTTGAAAGCATTATTCTTCCAGCTTCAATAGCGACACTTTCTGGGTTGAACGGTGATAATCCTTTCGCAATTTCATCAGCGTTTACAAATTCCTTGCATTGAAGAATCTCAGGAAGGACGGTATACGAAGCTGTGGTTTTACCAGCTCCATTACAACCGCTTATGATATATAGATTCTTCTTCATAGGTGCAAAGATACATAATTATGTTCTTAAGAACCGTTATTTAATAAAAAAGTTTTACTTTTCCCATCGTCCCATACGGCCCTATTACTGATATGACAGACCATTTTTTGTTCAGTTTAAGGGGACTTCTATAAATTGCTTTTCAAAAGATTTATGAATTTATCTTTGAGAAGATTTTTGTATTTCTTGAAAGAGCATAGCGGGCTATGTGATTGAAAGAAAGACGAAAAGATTCCAAAGAGAAACATAAATCTTGAAAAAGTACATCTTGTATTAGACTAATTATTTAAAACGTGGAATTTATAGATGTCCCCTTAATCAATAAATCTTGTAGTTCTCTTTTGTACATAATACTATATTTATTCTGACAAATTAGGAGTTGTATTCCTAATCTGCAAAGATAACAATTTAGATATATCAAACAATCCAATGTGAAAATATTTTTTCAACTGTCCAATTTTTTGACACCCACTGTCCAATTTTTTGACACTTTATTTTTGCTTGAAATTTTAAATCGTTGATATTTAATGATATAAAATTTTGGCACGATTTTGCAATTAACAGTTTACAATTAACAATTGACAATTAACAATTGACAATTAACAATTAACAATTGACAATTATTTTAATTATGAATTATGAATTATGAATTATGAATTATGAATTATGAATTAAATTATTAATTGATGTGTTTATGAAAAACCTCTCGCAAAGGCGCAAAGCACGCAAAGAAACGATATAACAAACTCCGCGATCCTCTGCGTCTCTGCGAGAAAAAATAAAAAATGAAAAATATTAATAATGTGGACAAAGTCTGTTGTCCGTTGACTTAAAACTTAAATCGGTATGTTAAAAGTAGAAAATTTAAAGAAGAGTTTCTTCACGGAAGAGATTGAAACCATCGCGTTGAATGGCGTTTCATTAGAAGTTAATGAAGGTGAATTTGTGGCTGTCATGGGACCTTCGGGTTGCGGCAAATCCACGTTGTTGAACATCTTAGGATTGTTGGATAATCCTTCGTCGGGTAGTTACACTTTGCTTGGTCAGGAGGTCGGCAATCTCAGAGAGAAAGACAGGACGATGTTCCGTAAAGGTAATATCGGTTTTGTGTTTCAGTCGTTTAACCTTATCGACGAGCTGACTGTCTCCGAGAATGTGGAGCTGCCTCTCATCTATATGGGAGTGAAGTCGGACGAACGTAAGGAGCGTGTCAATAAGATTTTAGACAGGATGAACATCTCGCATCGTTGCGACCATTTCCCACAGCAGCTCTCCGGAGGTCAGCAGCAGCGTGTGGCGATAGCGCGAGCCTTGGTGTCGAATCCTAAGCTCATCCTCGCCGACGAACCTACAGGTAACTTGGATTCCAAAAACGGACAGGAGGTGATGATGCTCTTGCAAGAACTCAACAGAGAAGGCACCACCATCATCATGGTGACACACTCGCAACACGACGCCTCATACGCAACACGACAAATATGTCTCTTCGACGGAACCATAGTGAAAGACATCGCGAATAGAATGTAATTGACAATTGACAGTTTACAATTGACAATTGACAATTATGATAAAACCTCTCGCAAAGGCGCAAAGCACGCAAAGAAACAATATAACAAACTCTGCGTTCCTCTGCGTCTCTGCGAGAAAAAGAAAAATGAAAATGAAATTAATTAGTTTTTAAATCTCTCGCAAAGGCGCAAAGCACTCAAAGAAACAATATAACAAACTCTGCGTTCCTCTGCGTCTCTGCGAGAGAAAGAAAATAAACATTAACTCGTTGACTTAAATATTAAATCGGTATGTTCTGGAAAAACTTCATCACATTGTTAAGGCGTTATACAGCCTCCTCGCTGCTGAACATCATCGGGATGTCGGTGGCTTTCGCTTCGGTGTATCTGCTGATGGTACAAGTTACTAACGACTTGTCGTATAACAAGAAGATTCCAGATGCCGACTTGATATACCGTTTGGAACATCCGAATCCATCTACGGAAGGAAACTGGTACGCTGTGTGGAATAACGATTTCCCGTTTAGATTGTGTGACGCGATACCAGAAGTGGAGAGTCGTGGAGCTACATGGCTTTTGTCTCAAGACGCTGAGTTTTCATACAAAGTGAATGATGAGATAAGAAATATAAATCTCAATTTGTCAAGAAGTGATGAAGAAGCATTCAAGGTATTCGGCTTTGAACTTATCGCAGGAACTGTCGAAGATATGGGACCTCGCGACATTGTAATAAAGGAAAGCGTCGCTAATCGCTACGGATTAGAAGTGGGCGAGCTTCTACATTTTGGTCGAGGTACTAAAGAAGGTATGGAATTTAACGTCGTGGGAATATATAGTGATTTCCCTAAACCTTCAGATATTGCGACAGCTGATTGTTTTATACTTATGCCTGAGATTGGTAAAACGGAAAAAATGTGGTCATATAACTTATATATAAGACTTTATCCAAATGCCAATGCAGAAGATGTGACTGCTAAGATGCGGGAAAATCTCTTAGATATGTGCCGTAAAGAAGGACTGTCGGAAGAGGAGACAAATGAGATGTTGTCTTTTTTTGAGCCTCGCCTTAATCCTCTAACTCGTCTGTATTTTGCGACAGAATGTGAAGGTGATATGAATAAAAAAGGTAATGCCACAACGACTTACACCTTGTTGGCTATAGCTATTCTGATTCTGGCAATCGCATTTATCAATTTCGTTAATTTCTTTTTCGCACTTATTCCTGTAAGAATCAGAACCGTCAATAACCTGAAGATATTCGGTGCGCCGACAATAAGACTGAGACTTAACTTCCTGTTCGAGACATTAGGTCTTATAACATTATCCATTCTCGGCGCGGCGATTATCGTAGTGGTTTTCGCCGACACCTCGCTAATCAATTACATATCAACATCGGTAAGAGTCATCGATAATTGGAGGCTGATTTTATCTTTGATAGCTGTTTTATTCGTCTTAGGATTATTGGTCAGCATTTATCCTGCCTGGTACATCACAAGGTTCTCGCCGGCGATGGTGATGAAAGGTTCGTTTCATGCCACCAAATCGGGAAGAGTGCTGAGGTATATGCTCGTCGGAATACAATATGTCATCTCATTGACATTGATTATCGTCGCGATGTTCTTACATCGTCAGCATCATTTTATGATGAACAACGATATGGGAATTAATAAGGAGCAGCTATATTGCATCGCTACTGATGATATGATGAATGTTGAGAAATATAACACCTTAGCCG
>SUWS01000115.1 GCA_015061365.1 Lentimicrobiaceae bacterium
TTTGAGGTTTTGACTGCAAAGTTACCATCAATAATTTCAAATCAAAAAATCAAAGAACGCTTGTAATTAATTTATATTTAACAATTTAACTACTACATGGCGAATTTTATCGCATCAGTAGTAATTAACAATTAAAAATTGAGGTCGGAAAAAATTTTCCGACCTCTTTCTTATTTGAACACATTCAATGTGTCCTTACATATGCATTATGAATTATGAATTATGCATTATGAATTATTCAATCACCGTCATTTCGTCGATGAGATTTTGTGCCTTGCCGACTTTCTCGATGCACCATAATAAGTAACGAGCATCCATGCAGATTGTACGTTGTACCTTGTTTTCAAATGAAAGGTCGCCGCTCATCGCTTCCCAGTTGCCGTCGAAAGCGAGACCGATGAGCTCGCCTTTGCCGTTGATGACAGGGCTTCCTGAGTTGCCGCCGGTGATGTCGTTTGTCGTGATGAAGTTGACAATCAAATCGCCGTTTTCGTCAGCGTAACGACCGTAGTCTCTTGCTTCATATAAGTCTCTCACATCTTGAGGGATGTCGAACTCCCAGTTGCCTGGTTTGTATTTAGCCATCACGCCGTCCATAGTAGTGACGTAGTTATAGTTGACAGCGTCGGCGCCTTTATAAGGTTCCACTGTTCCGTAGGTGAGACGCATAGTGAAGTTAGCATCTGGGTAGAAGTTACGATCTGCCTGCATCTCCATCAAACCTTTGATATAAAGACGTTCTGCTTCGTCACCAGCTTCTGATGCTTCAAGATATAAAGGAATAACAACGTCATTATACATTTCAATGATATTCATCGTCAATGCGAAGATTGGATCTTTGTCTAATTTCTTAGGATTAGCGAGCCATTCTTCAAGTCTTGCCTGGTCAACGAATATAGATTTCTCGAAAGCCTCGTTGACCCATGCTGTGAAGTCGCCGTTATTTTCGTCGCCAATCTCTGTAATCATTGAAGGCACATATCTGTCGATGTCTTTGTAGAACAGGTTCAACAAAGCGATAGTCACGTCTTTATCCAAAGCCATGTCGTAGTCTTTGTAGAAACCGTCAACTGAATTTTGCATTGCTTCGGCATTAGCAGCGATTTCTTCTTTGTCGGCTTTTTCTTTTAACATATTGTTAAGTCTCATAAATCTGCGTGAGAAAGAGATTGCTTCGCCACCGTTCCAGCCAGCTTCGCGGAGATAAGTCATAGGTTTCATGATGTCGTCTAAGATGTCCCATTTTGCCTCTACGTCATCGAAGATTTTTCCGTACTCAGCTTTACGGCTTTCGTTGGAATAGACCCAAGCGCCGAACTGATATTCCTGGACGAGACGTTTGTCGTACACCTTATTACGTTGCAACTGTTTCACCTGACCGATATAATATTTCCAATAGTTAGAGACGCTTGCTTGTTTTGAAGCGTATTTGATAAACACTTCCTGATCTGCGTCCATGTGCTTACGATATTCGTTAAGTTTTGTAGTGCGGCATTCGATGATGGCAGGACCTTCCTCGTTAATTATGTTGCTGATAGTGCGGCTTGTTGAGTAACGGTCTGTGCTGCCAGGATAACCCATGATCATAGCGTAGTCGCCTTGTTCAACACCTTTAATATTAATAGGTAAGTAATGTTTAGATTTCATCGGGACGTTGTCTTCGCTATATTTAGCAGGTTTGCCGTCAGGAGATGTATAGACTCTGAAGATACAGAAGTCGCCTTTATGACGAGGCCATGTCCAGTTGTCGGTGTCGGCGCCGTATTTACCTATTCCCCAAGGAGGGCAAGCGGCGAGACGTACGTCACGATAGACATCGTATTCAAACATAATGTATTGGTTGCCATTATAGAAAGGAACGATTTCTACTCTTACATCTCTGTCACCTTTACGTTCTTTAATGAGAGCTTTAGCATTTTCGTCAATGATATCCTCACGGTCTTCTTTCGATGTGACACCTTCAAGAACTTGTTCTGTGACATCTTCAACATGAGCAAGGAAAGAGACATAAAGTCCATCGCATGAGAGTTCCTCTTCCATATCCAAAGCCCAGAAACCATCTGTGAGATAGTCGTGTTCTACCGAAGCGAGAGCCTGCACATAACCTAATCCGCAGTGATGATTAGTAAGAAGGAGACCGTTAGGAGAGATAAGCTCGCCGGTACATCCGTTAGCGAATTGCACGATAGCGTCTTTCAAGCTCGGCTGATTTAAATCAAAAATCTGTTCAGGAGTGAGTTGGCAACCTAATTGTTGCATCTCATACAAACTCTGATTGCTTAAACTGTAAGGTAACCACATACCTTCGTCGGCTTTCAACTGCACGTTAAAAACAGTCAAAAGCATAAGAATACTCAATAAATACTTTTTCATATAAATTAAATTTAATTAGATTGTTTCTTTTTTTGCAAATATACGATAAAAAAACTGATTTTTCTATATGCAGTTTTTTTAAAATTTATATTTTTGCTGTCAGATTTTAAACATTAAAAATTAAAAAAAATGAGCGGATTTTTCGGAGTAGTATCAAAAAGAACATGCATCTATGATCTCTTCTATGGTACTGACTATCATTCACATCTCGGCACAAAACGTGCTGGTCTTGCAACAGTTGAAAACAGCACTTTC
>SUWS01000064.1 GCA_015061365.1 Lentimicrobiaceae bacterium
TAGTGTTAGCGTTCATGCTTTTCGGTAACGCCTTGCGCGACGCCTTAGATGTAAAGAAATGATCATCTCCTTTGCTTCTTTTTGTTTCCGAAGTCGGCTGACCAGCAAGCGTCGAATTTGTCATCGTCACAACTTCCCTTGTTGAAATTGAACTTGAGGGAGACGAATAGATCCATGCCCTTAACTTTTCCGAGGCCAAGATAAGACGCGAGATTCTGAGTGCCTACCGTCAGCGGTCCTAACCTGAGATTAGCACCCACCATGAAAAATCTGTAATCTCGTAACGAGATAGGGATGCTGAAATCGCATAATGCAGATTCGAAACGAGGTTCCAAAATAATATGAGGGGCGGCTTCAACGGAATATTCCATCAGTCGTATAGGCTGGATGAATGTGGCGTTAACATAAATATTCTTACGGAAATTATAATCGAAGTGAAACCTTATCGTTGTCGGCAGACCTATTCTGAAACTGTTTCCTACAACGGAAGCGTCAGGGTCGCCGTAATAGGTAGTGCTCATTATCTCAATCATATCGTTAAAGCTATCTACGTGGTCGAATGACGATATGTCGAAAACGGAACCTTCATCATTGACGATCGAATTATCTAATGCGTTTTTCTTAAAGTTGATGAAACCGACATCCATAAATGAGATACCCGCTTTCCACAGATAATCTGTTTTAGGACGCATACAGCCTGATACTCGTCTCATATTCCTGATAGTGACCTCTTTTTTTCGAGTATAGGTGAATCCAAGATCGAAAGCTAATCCGTTGCCTCTGACCATTGAATTGTCGAATACACCCTGCGACGTGAAAGATTCGTCATAATTAATAGGTAAGGAATATGCTAAATCCGCATTGATTTTATTTACCACGATTGAGTCATAATCATCAACGCTGTTCTCTAAGATTTCGTAATCGAGGTAGTTGATATTGCCGACTGCCGCGGAATAACCTATCAGATATTTCGCCGTGATACCTGCGTCAATTCTGTTAAGGTAATGTTCATAAATTTTTCTTGAATAAGATAAGGCGACTTCCATCCATTCCAACGATGCGACTCTCATCTCTGACGACTGATAATGCCCCCGATATTCAGGGTTGTCTTTTGTCCTGAAAACACATAACTCTGGAATTTCCCATGGAATATTGGTGCCGCTCGTATAAACCCTTGTGTTAAACGAGAAACCTACAGCCTGATTCTCATTGATGCTGAACATGAGGCTTAAGAGATTGAGATCTAACGATTCATAAATGTTATTAGGTTTTTTATCTATGTTGTCATATAGTAAAAAGTTCGTTCTATAACCATTAACTTCGTATGTGGGGAAGATATGGTCTTTTTTAAACAGGAAGTCGCGAAAGTCGCTGCCATTGATGTGGGCGAAATCATTGAATGCCATTATTCCGAAATTAAATAAGGAGAAATCAGCGTATAGGTAAGAGGTTGATATCAAAGCTGGATTCAATGACAATGAATTAGAACCAGAATAGTTGCTCCTTGTGCCTATCAGCGTCTGTGAATAGGAAAAAGTTGAGATTAAGAGCAGCATATATATAAAAATGTATCTGAGCCTGTGCATGACGTTAAAAATAGCTACTGCAAAGTTAATAATTATTTTATTTTTTTATTTTGAAAAAATGTTACTATTTAGAAAAAAATTGTATTTTTGCACCTCCTAACGATTCAGGCGGATGTGGCGTAATTGGTAGCCGCGCCAGACTTAGGATCTGGTGCCGAGAGGCGTGGGGGTTCGAGTCCCTTCATCCGCACTTTTTATAAAAATTTATTTATCAAAATGAAGACTACACAAACATCAAAAGGCGAACTTCTCGCCGGCATTCAAGTGACTTTAGTTAAGGCTGATTATGAGGCAGAAGTAAAAAAGACATTGAACGATTACCAACGTAAAGCAGCATTGCCAGGCTTCCGTCAAGGTAAGGTGCCTTTCAGCATGATCCAGAAAATGTACGGACAATCTGTACTTTTGGAAAAGATAAACCAAAAAGTCTCTGAGGGTCTCAATAATCACATCGTTGAAAATAAATTGGACATCATAGGTTATCCTCTCCCAGATATGGAACAATCTCAACCTAATGACTTAGATAACCAGGAAGAGTTGAACTTCTATTTTGAAGCAGCGATAAAACCAGTAATCAATGTTTCTTTAAAAGACCATAAAATCAATGATTTCAATATCAAGGCTTCGGCAGAAGAAATAGACAGAACAATAAAGAGCATCCAAGAAAACAATAAAGTCGAAGATAAAGAACCTGAACTTAATGAAGAACTCTTCGATAAAATCTTCCCAGGTCAAGAGGTGAAAGACATCGAAACATTCCGCAGCAAAGTGGCTGTTGAAATGGAGAAACAATATGTTCTCGAAGCAGAAAGAATGTTCTATAACAAAGCTATCGACCAATTGGTTGAAGAAATAAAATTCGACTTGCCAGATACTTTCCTCAAACGCTGGATCGTTGAAAACAGCGAAGGTAAGATCACAGCCGAAGACGTGGAAAAGAACTATGAAAACGGTTACGTGAAATCTCTCAGATGGCAGCTCATCGAAGAAGTCCTCGTAAAACAAAACCCTGAGTTAGTAATCAAAAATGAAGAGGTACGTAATTTTGTAAGAAGTATGTACTTCGGTCACATGGATGTCGAAACCTTAGATGAAGAGACAAAGAAACGTTTAGACGACATCATTGACGCTATCTTAAAAGACGACAACCAACGTCAGAATATCAACAATCAATTAGCTGACAAGAAACTCACAGCTTATTTGAAAGAGAATATGACAGTGACAATGGTCGATACAGATTACGAAGGTTTCGTTCAAGCAGTTCTTCCTCAAGTAGAATTGGCAAAGGAAGAGACAGAAAAAGAAGCTGAATAATATTACCGAATATATAGTTTTAAGGTTTAAGGATTAAGGTTTAATGTTGCAAGACACAGACCTTAAACTTTAAACCTTAAACTTTAAACTAAGGTGAAACAAAATATATAATTAATTAGTTTATATAAAAAAGATAACACGATGAACAACGAATTTTATAAATACGCCACCAAACATTGTGGCATCAACAGTTTGGCGTTGGAGAAATATACTTCAACAGTAACTAATTATATCTCACCGACAATCATTGAAGAACGTCAGCTCAACGTGGCTCAGATGGATGTCTTCTCACGACTTATGATGGACCGTATCATCTTCCTCGGCGACGAGATTAATGATTATGTTGCTAACATCATCCAGGCACAGCTTCTTTTCTTGGAATCATCAGATCCAAAGAGAGACATTCAGATTTACGTCAACTCACCTGGCGGTTCTGTCTATGCCGGATTGGGAATCTATGATACGATGCAGTTCATCGCCCCAGATGTCGCCACGATATGTACAGGCATCGCGGCATCTATGGCAGCTGTCTTGTTGTGCGCCGGCGCTAAAGGCAAACGCTCTGCATTGAAACACTCACGCATCATGATACACCAGCCTATGGGCGGAATGCAAGGTCAGGCATCAGATATCGAGATAACAGCACGAGAAATATTGAAACTCAAAAAAGAACTTTACGACATCATCGCAACACATTCCGGTCAGCCTTTCGATAAGGTATGGGCAGATTCTGACCGTGACTATTGGATGACTTCACAAGAAGCCAAAGACTACGGCATGATAGACGAAGTTCTTATTAAGAAAGTTTAAAGTTTATAGTTCATAGTTTATAGTAGTTATAGGGGACATCTATAAATTCCCCGTTTAAATAAATTTTGACAATCATATTAAAAACTTTTGCGTGCTTTATGTTTCTCTTTGGAATCTTTTTGTCTTTCTTTCAATCACATAGCCTGCTATGCTCTTTCGAGAAAAACAAAAATCTTCTCAAAGATAAAATCATAAATCACTCGCAAAGCAATTTATAGAAGTCCCCTATAAAGTTGAAAGTTTAAAAGTTTATGAATAATTGTTGACTTTTAAACTTTTTCACTTTAACTTTCTACTATAAACTTAAAAACAAACCATAAACTATCAACTATTAAATATAAACTTAATAATAAAGCATGGCGAAGAAACAAGAAAACTTCTGTTCATTTTGCGGAAAAAGCGATAAGGAAGCAGCTTTGCTTCTATCAGGAATGTATGGTTTCATCTGCGACGAATGCATAGAACGTGGTCATATCGTAGTTCAGGAAGAACTGAAACATCTTAAGAAATCTAATACGCCCGATTTTAAACTACTGAAGCCTATCGAGATAAAGACATTCCTCGATCAATATGTCATCGGGCAAGATGAGGCGAAGAGAATACTTGCAGTCGCTGTATATAATCATTATAAGAGAATAAATCAGGAAGAGACAGCCGATGAGGTAGAGATCGAGAAATCTAATATCATTTTAGTGGGTGAGACGGGAACCGGTAAGACGCTTCTCGCGCGTTCTATCGCCAAGATGTTGAACGTACCTTTCGCTATCGCCGACGCTACAGTATTGACAGAAGCCGGCTATGTTGGTGAAGACGTGGAGAATATCTTAGTGAAACTTCTTCAGGCTGCCGACTATGACGTAGCTGCTGCTGAACGTGGTATCGTCTTTATTGACGAAATCGACAAGATAGCTCGTAAAAGCGACAACCCGAGTATCACCCGCGACGTGTCGGGCGAAGGTGTACAACAGGCGATGCTGAAACTTCTCGAAGGCTCTATTGTCAACGTGCCGCCACAAGGAGGACGTAAGCATCCTGAACAAAAAATGATTCAGGTTAATACCAAAAATATATTGTTCATAGCAGGCGGAGCTTTCGACGGAATCGACAAGATCATCGCTAACAGAGTAGGAAGTAATGCCATCGGCTATGGCAACGATAACAAAAAACAAATCGACAAGGATAACCTTCTGCAATACATCACACCTGCCGACATCAAGAAGTTCGGCCTTATCCCTGAAATAGTAGGTCGTTTCCCGATATTGACTTTCCTTAATCCATTAGATAGAGAGACGCTGAAACGTATCTTAAAGGAACCTAAGAACGCTCTCCTGAAACAGTTCTCAAAATTGTTCGAGATGGATGAAATTAAGTTGGATATAAAAGACGAGGTTTTAGATTATATCGTCGACAAGAGCATCGAGTTCAAACTCGGAGCGCGCGGACTGAGAGCGATCATCGAAGCGATATTGAACGACGCGATGTTTGAAATGCCGTCGCAAAATAAAAAGAAACTTACCGTCGACCTTAAATACGCTAAAGGTAAATTTGAGAAGAACTATAAAAATTTGGAACTCTAAAATCTTAGAGTTCTTTTTTTTCGTATTTTTGTAAAAATAAATTAAGAATAGGATGGCAAGAATAATGGCGATAGATTATGGTAGGAAACGCTGCGGAATTGCAGTGACCGACCCTCTGCAGATCATAGCAAATTCGTTGACAACGGTGGCGACAAAAGACCTTCTTACTTTCATCATGGATTATGTAAAGAAAGAAAATGTCGAGACTATAGTCATCGGCGAACCTAAGGATATGCAGAATAACCCTTCCGAGTCAAGCCGTTACATAGAGCCTTTCATCGGACAACTCAAGAAGGCTCTGCCTGAGATGACAATAAAACGTCATGACGAACGCTTCACTTCTAAGATGGCTTTCCAAACAATGATAGACGCAGGTCTCGGTAAGAAACAACGTCAGAACAAGGCTCTCGTCGATACTATAAGCGCGACAATTATCTTGCAGTCGTATATGGAAGCGGAAGCGATAAAGAAAAACAGAATGTAAATTTTAATTTTTTTTAAGAAATGATATTACCTGTAGTAGCTTACGGTCATCCCGTTTTGAAACACGTTGCAGAAGAAATTGATCAAGATTATCCAAATTTACAGCAACTTATAGCCGATATGTTCGAGACAATGTATCATTCAGAAGGCGTCGGTCTCGCTGCACCTCAAATCAATAAATCGATAAGACTTTTCGTCATCGATGCCGATCCTTTCCATGAGACATATCCTGAAGCGAAAGGTTTCAAGAAGGTGTTTATCAATCCGGAGATTGTTGAAGTCTCCGAAGAGACATGGACTTTCCGTGAAGGATGCTTGAGTCTCCCGGATATGAATGAGGAAGTCGTACGTCCAAGTAAGATAGTTGTCAATTATTTAGATGAGAATTTCGTCGAACATGAAGAAGAGTTTGATGGAATAAAGGCTCGCGTGATACAGCACGAATATGATCATCTTGAAGGCAAGGTATATGTCGACAGAGTCGCTCCTATGCGCAAGATGATGCTTAAAAATAAATTGCGTAACATCTCAGAAGGTAACGTATACACCGAATATAAGATGATATTCCCGAATAAAAGAAGAAGATAGTTAACAGTTAACAATTGACAATTAACAATTAACAGTTTACAATTAACAATTAACAGTTTATAATGACTTGTATGAAAAGAATATTATTTGTGTTATTTCTTGTGACAGCGATGATGTCTTGTAATAATCAAGAAAAAGAAAGAGCGAATATTATAGAGTTGGAAAAGAATATGGTTGACGGAAATGGTGTTTTGAATGCTGCTTCCGCCGACAAACTTATCGAGGCGTATATGAGTTATGCAAAGAAGTTCCCGAATGACGAGATGTCACCTGACTTCTTGTTCAAAGCCGTCGATATTTCAGTTGCGTATAACGCTCTCAACCCGCAAAAGACAATAGACATCACTAATGTGCTGATTGATAATTATCCCGACTTCGAGATGACTCCGATGGCGATGTTTATTAAAGGCTTCGTATATGAAAATCAGATGAGAGACTACGAGAAAGCTCTTGATACATATCATCAGTTTTTAGACAAATATCCAAACAATCCTATGGCGGCCGACGTGCAGTCGACAATCAAAAATATCGGCATCCCTCTTGACGAATTGATAAAGACTTTCGAGCAATGAAATGAGTCTGACAATTGAGAGTTAATAATTTAAGAGGACGTCACTTTGAAATGAAGTGGCGTTTTTTTTTTTTTAGAAGTCAGCACGAGATTTATGCGCCAATGCTGAATATGTTCACTGCAATTATTAATTGTAATATATTGTGTAACTTGTTTAAAATAAACAATTTATGTTAGAAAAATAGATATTTCTATAAAAGAAATATCCAAAAAAATTCTCGCAAATTTAAATTATTATTTCGACAATTCCAAGTTTTTTTTAAAAATAAAAAAATATCTTTCAACTTATTGAAATTCATAAATAAGCATTATAAAATATAACTTATCATACAAAGATGTGGTATAAAATAGCACCAGAATATCAGTAACAGATTTGAAATATACTATATGGAGGTAAAATAAAAAGAAACGGCCTATTTCTATAATATATTGATATATAATACTGTATATGTCATGATATTTCTTTTATAGAGATCTTCAAATTAATAATTGAAACGGGCAGCATTTAGTGGGGTAGGAGTAAATTGAAAATAATTAGAATTTCAATACACACTATTATTAACTAAATTGTTTTTTTTTATGAAAAAATTAATTCTTTATTTGGTGTGCATAATCGGATATATAGGTTCGGTTGGCGCACAGGAGATCGAGCACTATATCGGTGCCGAAAGTACGAGGAAGAATAGTTCTTTCCCGGTTTATGAGGTTTATAATTATTCGTTGCGAGAGTTTATTTATCTCGCTGAAGAGATGGGCGATGGTGCGCTTATAGGCGATATTACCTCCATCTCTTTTTTGCAAGCGGATAAGAGATCGGATGTCCGTAAGTTTTCCGTCTATATCAAGCATACAGACAAGGAGAACTTTCTTAATGGAAATGACTGGGTTCATTTCACGGAAGATGATTGTTATCTCAAGAGTACTGATGTTATCTATCATGGAGTAGATAGAGAATGGGCGGTACTGACTTTCGACAAGCCTTTTAAATATGAGGGTGGTAACATTGTCGTAGGTCTCTTCGATGAGACAGGTTCGTTTAAGGATGCATCCAAATTTTATTCATACGTAACCTCAAAACTCAGAAGGTGTATCGGACATGATAGGGACGCAGCACCTTACGACCCTGCTAACCCTGGCGTATCTGGTAATTTTGTTCCTTTCGTGGGTAGAAATGAGATGCCTGTCACAAGATTCACATTCAAGACTGAAGAGGATTTCAGCGTAATTACTATAGATCCAAAGGAAATTGACTTAGGCTATCGTCCAAACAACGCATGGATGGAACCATACGAAATAACTGTCGGAACAAAAGGTAATGCCTTGACAGTCCATGCCGTTGATGTCTCGGATCCATATTTTGAACTGACAGATGTTGAACTTCCTACAACTATCACCATTACAAAGCCTATGACATTAGGACTTTCTCATGGTGTCGGTCAAGGAGAGAAGGAAGGACAGATCGGTATTTCTCTCGATATGGCAAGAACCTTAGAGTTTATTGATGTCAAAGCCACTGGATACAATCCTATCGTTTCAGACGTCTGGGAAATGGCCGAGCCGATAACATCATATCCTTTTACGGCGACTCCAGACCTTATTAATATATATAACAACTATCGTTTGCCAGGCGATTCGGAAGATGGCAAGGACGTAGTATATGAGTTGAACTTCGACAGAGACGTTATGCTTAACGCCAACGTAGCCGGTACTAATGGAAAGATAGCTGTCTATGCTGAAGATTTCAACGGCAAAGGTGGTCCAGCGCAAGATAACGTTTATGTGCCGGCACATCAGTCAAACTCCAAATCCAACATATCAGAAAATTCCATCGAAGGATTAGGACTTTCAGCAGGCAAATATTATTTGGTAGTTTCTTCAACATCAGACTTCACTGTCAATGTTGATACAGAAAACATACCTCTTCCTTTAAAAGCCTACAATCCTTCTCCGGCTGATTTCGCAAACAACGTTTACCGTCCGACATTGTCATGGTCATTCGGAGAGTATACAGTAGAATATCAGTTGCTGTTTGGTTCTACATTCCCACCTCAGGAAGTTCTTGTCGATTGGACTGACGAACTTGAGACAAGCGAGACTGTAGGCGATCTGTATAACAACACGCAATATTTCTGGCAGATCAACGCCCGTAACAGCAGTGGTACGACATACGGCGACATCTGGGGCTTTACGACGGAGTTGTTGATACCTCAAAACCTGACAGCTCTCAATGATAAGATCTATGAAGGCGAGACCGCGACGATAGTATGGGAAGGCGTCAATAATCGTTCTCATCTCGGTTACAATGTTTATGTCGAATTTAATTATGAGTATGATTACGAATATGTGAAGATGAACGCTACGCCTATCGCTGACACTTCATATACTTTCACCGACCTTTCATATAATATGAAGCCAGGTCACAGAACCTTTGTGACAGCCGTTTATGATGAAGGAGAGTCGGACTATAGTTTCGATACATATATTAAGGTGACTGGTATGGGTGCTGTTGCTGGTACTGTTTATGAACAAGATGAGATCACTCCAATAACAACGACAGGTATCGTAATCGTAGAAGGTGAAGACGAATTCGGAGTAAGTCAATCATATACATTCCCTATTGACGAGACAGGTTCGTTTGCCGGTGAATTGTTGGCTGGCGAATACCAAGTCACATCTGTCATCGAGGGTTACACCGACAAGACTGAAAGATGTAAAGTGACTTACGGTAACACCGCTGATATAAATATTGCAATGACAGAAGTGTATAATCCTGTAGCATATATTGATGTGATGGAGCTTGACGAAACACAGGTACAGGCTATCTGGGGTATGCAGAAGTACGGCGGCGGCAGTGAAGACTTCGAGACAGGCGACTTCACAGCTAACGAATGGAACAACGCGGTGAGCGACTATCCATGGGTTATAGTAGAAGGCGGCAACGAAAGCAACTACGCCATGAGATCAAACTGCGCCGGTATCGACAACGCGTCATCAGCGATAGAGATCGTTGTTGAGGTGCCTGGCAACGGAAAGATGAGTTTCGACTATAAGATCTCAAGTGAATCGATGTTCGACATGGGCTATTTCTATATCGACGGAGTATCTATGGCGTCGTTCTCAGGCGAAGCGGGCTGGGCAACCAAGACTGTTACAGTATCGGAAGGCACGCACACCTACAGATGGGAATATCTTAAGGACTACTCAATGTCGAGCGGCGATGACGCGTTCTACATTGACAACGTATTGTTCTACTTCGAACCGGAGCCATTCGCAGGCGGCTGGTTACACTATGATGACGGCGCATACGCGACATCAATCGGTACAGGCAGTCCATCACCATGCTACTGGGGTATCTCATTCCCGGCATCAGCGGAATATGCGGGATATACTATTAATAAGGTAGCTGTATATGACGCGTCTCCAGACTATGCAGGAACATACACGGCAAATATCTATGTAGGCGGTACAGACGCGCCAGGTACATTGGTATCAAGCCAGGCTGCAACATTGACAGGTACGGGAGACTTCGCAGAGATAGAACTCAGCACACCTGTGACTATAGATGTTACACAGCCATTCTGGATCACAATCTACACAGCAGACCTTACATACCCGGCAGCAGGTTGCGCCTATGCAGATGATCCTAACTCAGACTGGATCTCATTAGACGGTATAGTTTGGAATCATGCAGGTCCAACATACAATTTGGCATACACATGGATGGTGAGAGCATATCTCGAAAACGCTAAGGGCGAGACAGCGATATTGACAACATCAAGCAAGGCTCCTAAGTTTGAAGGCGGCGCATCAACAGGCACATTCGTTGCAGCAGAAAACGTAACACCAAAATATGTAGGCGTTCCTGCAAACACAACAGAGACAGGAACGGGCAACAGAGCTTTCGATTCATATAACTTATACAGAAAGAATATCCATACTGAAGAAGTCGTTAAACTTTTGGAAAATACAGCGGACACTTCATACGTCGATAATGACTGGGCTTCTATTGAAGCAGGCGCATATCAGTGGGGTGTTTCAGCAATGTATGCAGGAAACCGTGAGATAAAGACTTATTTCGCTGAAGGTTTTGAAGGCGGTGTCGTACCTGAAGGTTGGACAATACACAACACCTCAGCTGAAGGTCATGAGTCGCATATCATTGACAGACAGATATGGAAACCGGTTAAAAATAAATCAAGTAACGGACAGATGTTCTATCCTGCTGAAGGCGACTACTTCCTACAAGGTGACGAGGACGGTTTCCTCACATATCAAGGTGTATGGGACTTGGATTACGGCATTATAACACCGGCTATAAATGTTTTGCCAAGTTCAGTCTTGGAAATGGCATATATCAACCCTTCATACGAACATCTCGCATCATGGCGTTCGAACATAGATGTAAGAATCTCAAATTCTATCGACGGTCCTTGGACAACATTGTGGACAACAAACAACACAATGACTATGGATTGGCTCGATTTAGAAATTGACCTGAGTGAATACGCCGGACAAACAGTATACTTAATGTTTGCACATCATGCTCTCAGTGACTGGGGATGGTTCGCCGGTATTGATGATGTAAAGATCACATCATACTATCCTGAGTCAGAAATCCTGTGGTCGGAAACTGTCGACAAGGACATGACTACTACCGTAACAGTATCAGCTGAGACAAACAACGGCGATCCTGTAAAAGGAACAAAGGTATCTTTTGTCAATATGCTTGAAGAGGGTTTCGACTTCGAGGCTTCTTTAGACGAGACAGGTATCTTTACATTCGATGACTTCCGTAAAGGAACATACGAAATGACAGTTACGAAGAATGGTTTCACTTCTGATGTCGATGGTGAAATAGTTGAAATATGGGATGCTTCCGTATTTAACGTTATGCTTACTGAGTCGCTCGTCGCTGTTGAAGGTCTCTATGTATCACCGACAGGTTGGGCGATGTGGCAAGGCGGTGCTGTCGGCTCAGGTGATGAGTTTGCATACAGCTTCGAAGATGGTATGGAAGGCTGGACAACAATAGACGCTAATAGCGACGGTCATACATGGTATCACAACTCATTGGCAGGCGACCACAGCACATTGTCAGCAGACTCACACACAGGTACAGGCCACGTATGCTCAGAGTCATATTGCAACGCAACATGGACTTCAATGGAACCAGACGACTATATCGTTTCTCCAACACAAGTAGCAATTGGCGGCGGTTCAGTATTGAGATTCTGGGCTTGCGCTCAAGATGCCAACTACCAAGCAGAGCACTTCGGCGTAGCAATCTCAACAGGCAGCAACACTTCAGCAGCCGACTTCACAACAGTATCAGAATGGACAATCGGTGCAAAGGTCGACGCTAAGGGCGCAGCAAGAGGCAGCCGTGACGCTACACCATGGGTGCAATATGAAGTTGACTTGAGCGAATACGCTGGTCAAAGCGCATGGATCGCTATCCGTCACTTTGGTTGCTACGACCAATTCATCCTCTTAGTTGATGACATCGAATTGACGAACTCAGCTAAAGACGGCAGAGCTTTAACCAAATATCAGGTTATGTTGGATGATGTAGTAGAAAACGACTCTTTGACGGTTCCTTATTTCCAACATGAGAATTTGGTGGATGGCAGAACATATACAACAACGGTTATCGCTAACTATACAAGTGGCGAGGGAGAAGCCGTTTCTTATACATGGACAAAGGCTCCAGACAGATTATTTGCAGGAGTGAAGAACCTTAATGCCGTCGTGAATAACGGTGCTAACACAGTTGACCTTTCATGGACATTACCATCAGAAGAAGTGGAACCAGGACCTGGTACGACATTTACCTATGGATTCGAAAACGACATGGAGGGCTGGACGAATATAGATGCCGATGGCGATGGTAATGTATGGAAACAGACTTCTGACTTCGACGCTCATACTGGCAACAGTATAGTTTATTCAGAATCATATATCAACTATATTGGAGCACTCAATCCTGACAATTATCTCGTATCACCGCAGAAGTATATGATAGCTGAAGGCTCTATGATTTCGTTCTATGCCTGCGCTCAGGATGAGAACTATCCTTACGAACATTTTAGCGTAGAAGTTTCAACAGCAGGAAATACTTCGGCAGACGACTTCACTACAGTTTCGGAATGGACAATCTCAGCTAAAGGTTCAAGACAAGGCGACAGAACGATGCGTCAGTCTTCATGGATAAAATATGAAGCCGATTTGAGTGAATATGCAGGACAGGAGATATATGTGGCGTTACGCCATTTCAACTGCACTGATCAATTCTATTTGAATGTCGATGATATTGAGATATTCGCAGCTTCTGAAACTGACAGTTCTAAAGAAGGTAATTGGATGCATTACGACAACGGTAGCTACGCCGATGGTGTCGGTGGCCCTGCTTCGTTCTATTGGGGTATAAAATTACGCCCTGAAGAATTGGGACAATATTCACCAGCTGGATTGACTAAGGTGGCTATCTTCGATAAAATAGAAACAAACGGCGAGTTCCATATCTACCTCGGCGGCGAAAATGCTCCAGGAGAATTGATGCATACACAAGAATATGTATGTACTGGCATTAACGATTTCGTGGAATATGAGTTGACCGAAACCATTCCTGTATACGGCTCTGAAAGTGTATGGGTCGTGTTCCATACTAATGACGGTGCCAACTTCCCTGCTTCATGTTGCAACAACACTGGTGATGCCGATGGACGTTGGATTTCGATGGACGGTAATACATGGCAAGACCTTGTCGCCGCTGGACTAAGCTATACATGGATGATACGCGCTTACGTAGATGATGAGGCAATGCCTGAAGACAATACTCCGGCGATAGCTGAGATCCTCGGCGTGCATATCTATCGTAACGGAGAACTGCTCAGCAGTAAACCTATTATAGGTGAATCTTATACCGACAAAAATGGAGTGGACGGTGATGAATATTGCTTGAAAGTCGTTTATGGCGGAGGTGTCGATACCACTTATTATGCCATGTCATCATATAGATGTACGACAGCAGACTTCACTCTCGACTGCGTCGCACCGGTAGACTTGTTCGCAGAACAGACAGGCAACGACGAAGTGACCTTGAAACTCTCATACAATCCAAATCCTGTAGGCGACTGGTTGTACTACGATAACGGCACAAACGAAGACGCTATCGGCTTGCAAG
>SUWS01000065.1 GCA_015061365.1 Lentimicrobiaceae bacterium
AAAGTGAACGAACACTTGGCAATTATCTTTTATATTTGAATCAGACATATTTAATTTCTACTATAAACAAATATTCCGCAAAAAGTAGAGAAAGGACGAGAGGTGAAAAGTCGTATGCGATAGATGTAGCATTTATGGATAAGCGCAAAAATAGTTTTTCGGGAGAGAATCTCGGCTGGAGATTAGAAACCATAGTGTATTTAGAATTGTTGCGCAGAAAAGCTAATACTGACTATGACATATATTACTTCCAAAACAGAAACGCAGAAGCCGACTTCGTGGTATGTGATGGAAACAAAACCACTGCCGTATATCAGGTTAGTTATGAAATATCAAATGAAAAAACAAGAAAACGCGAAATTAGAGGGTGCATTGCCGCTGCCAAAGCTACAAAATGCGATAATTTATTCATAATTACCGACCATGAAAATGAAATCATCGAGAAAGACGGATACAAAATTCAAGTGATTCCTATATGGGAATGGCTGACGAAAGATGACGTATAAAACAGTCTTATTATTTCTCTCCCACAAATTGCACTGATTTTTATCCGTGTTAATTTGTGCCAATCTGTGGGAGAAGTTTTAATTATTTTCTTATCTTTGCAATTATTCATTAAATCAAATCAATTATGTAAAACTTTGAACGACATATAATTTATAGATAGTGTTTACTATTTGTTCGGCATTTGCTCCTAAAACCTGAGAAATTTTAATTGCAATCCAAACGACGAATAAGTAAGGACACCCGTACTATTTAGCATGGGTGGTTCTTTTCTGTTTGGATAGGTAATCTCAGGACCTTGGAGCATGGATTAGAATCGTCCGTGCTTTTTTATATGTTGTTATGAAACTAAAACAAATGAGGTCTGAAATTCACATAGGATTGATAATCAAAGAGGAGCTGCGAAGGCAGAAGAAAACCAACCGCTGGTTTGCCGAACAGCTTTGTATCAACATCCGCACGGTGAACAAGATTTTCTATAAAGACATAATAGACACCGAGCAGCTCTTTCACATTTCATACATACTGAAAACCGACCTCTTCCAATATTACTCCCACAGATTGAAAAACCTGCCCAAATAAGGCAAGCTGCCCACAATAGGCATAATGCCCTATAAAGGCAATGGTTTGAAGATGTTGATGTTTGATAAAAGATTTTCTTTGCAGGAAAATTTAAATCATTAATCATTTAAAATCAAAACCGACGACTCAATGGGATATAACGGAGTAAATAATTATGAAGCAACTATTTAAAACCTTTACGATGTTATTATTAGTTAGTGTTTTATTCACAAACAAACTGAATGCACAAATCACTTTAGAGCATACTTTTGAAGAATATGTGGATGTTGTACCATTTGGTAATTATTATTATTCGGTGACAGATTATTATGAAGCAGAATCTGCAACAATTACAATTTATGATTTCGATTATAACTTATATAAACAAATTACTATACCATGCTATCAGGGATATGAACATATTTCTAGTGTTTACCCTATATCTCCAAAAATAATTTTTTCAGAGTTTTATACAAATTTTGAAGAAGGAGGAAGTATAGCTTCCACAATATTGTATGATACTGATGGCAATATCCTAAGAATAATAGATAGCGGAGCATATATTGACCGTTTTCTAAATAACAAATTTCTTTTAAATTATTATAAAGATGGAACAACTTATACCGAAGTATATTCCGTCGATGGTTACGATTTAAATGAGAAAATAATGGCTACATCATTCGGTCACGCTTATCCTAATCCTGCGAGAAATACAATAAGTCTTCCATACAACTTAAATAAAGGAGAACAAGCAGAAATGTTGATATATGATGTCAATGGCAAAATGATAGAAAAAAAGACTATAGATTCTACTTTTGACAAAATATTATTGAATGTCGAGTCATATACACCTGGCATATATTTCTATTCTGTCAATGGCGTAAGTCATAAATTTGTAGTAAGATAATTGTTACATCATTATTATTTACGATATAAAATAACAGCATCCTGAAATTTCAAGATGCTGTTTTATTTTAGGGGATTTCTATAAATTGCTTTGCAAGTGATTTATGATTTTACCTTTTAATTCAACCGTCTGGGTTCAGAGTTTATATTTCTGGAATCATAAAAATACAGCCAATATCCAGGCAAGGTTCAAGAGTCAGAGTTCAAATAGATTCTCTATATCCAAAGTCAAAAATTCTTCAACAGGAAAGCCGTCGCTTCCTACTATAAATGAATGTCTTGGTTGAAATTTATTGCTGAATATAGAAATTCCATTATTGGTAGTTCGTTTTCCGCTTTTAACTTCAATAGCAATACATTGCTTGTTTTGTTCAAGCACAAAATCGACTTCATTGTTGTTTTCTCGCCAATAATATAGTTTAAAATCCAGTTCGTCAGCTTTATTTAAAAGATACGAACCAATTGCACTTTCAACCCATCGTCCCCAAACCTTAGGAGTAGTTAAAGTTTTTTCAAAATTACTATTCGACAATGCGCTCAATAAAGCAGTGTTATAAACCATCATCTTTGGTATAGAGTTGTATTTACGGGCATTATCGTTAGCATATTTCTGCATTCCACAAAGTAAGTGCGACTCATTGAGTGTAGTCATATAATTTGCTAAAGTCGTAACATTTCCAGCATCTTGAAGTTGCCCCAACAATTTTGTAAGAGAAATCTCTTCGCCAGAATAGGTACACCCTATATCAAACAATTGTCTCATCAGTTGTGGCTTATAAACGACTTTTGTCATTAAGATATCTTTCTCTATTGCCGGAGCAATAATACTATCCTTCATATATTGTCGCCAACGCCTCTCGTTGTTTATCAAAGATACTCCACCAGGATAACCACCATAATAAATATAATGTTCGAGATCGAAACCAAAAGCGTCACGCATTTCATCATAGCTCCAGTGCGACATACGGATAAGTTCGTATCTACCTGTAAGAGATTCCGTTAATCCATCTCTAATTAATAATCGTGATGAACCAAGAATGACAACTCTCAATTCTAAATCATTAAATGTATCAGCATCCCACTCTTTTTTAACAGTTTCACTCCAATTCTTAATTTTATGTATTTCATCTATGACAAGTATAAAAACATCATATTTCTTTACCTTCATTATGGAACGAGCAGTGCTCCAAGTTTCTGTAATCCAGTTACTATTATTAGAAGAAACATCATCAGCTGAAACAAGCAAATATGGAATATCAATTTCTTTCAATACTTGTTTTACTAATGTCGATTTCCCAATTTGCCTTGGACCTGACAAAACCTGTATCTTATTGCGATTTTCAAGTAAACGGCTTTTTAACTCTATAAAATGACGACGTTTATACATAAAACATTTATTTTCAGAATGCAAATATATCAAAAATGTTCAATTCTTCAGCTAAAAATGTTCAAATCTATAACAAAAAATGTTCAAATCTCAATTTGAAATTTGCGCTATTTTAAAGTACAACTTTTAATTAGCGCAAGATTAATGTTATTATTCAATCTTTTATTTCATGAAGAAAATCTGATACATTTATAAAACCATATTCTCTATCAAATTGATTTTCTTTTTCTTGACATAACAACTCCAAGAAATGCGCTATTGTACTTCCTAACTTGCCTTCTAAATGAGAATTAGACGAAGCATTATAATATTGCAAGGTTTCTTTTGTCGGCATCACTTCTATTGGATTCTTAATGAATTTTAACAATTCATCTTCAGTATTTGCCAATTTAACCAAATAATTTTTAACAAAATTATAATCATCAAGTACGGACGTGTCAGACATATTATAAAGCACCGTAGGACAATACATTATAGAAGCGTCAAGGTGAATTGCCGACTCATTGGAAATCATGAAATCGATTTTAGATATAAAATCAAATGAGCTTTCTTCCTTAGGATTGGAAATCGCAATGTTATTTTTTATTAACCATTCTGTATTAAGATGCTGATAACGAGGATGCGGACGGAGAATCAAATCATGATAGTTATTATTTTTTAAGAAAAGACAAAGTTTCTTAACTTTATCAAAATTATCTAACATATTGATTGCCACGCCAATTTTCTTTATGTCATAATTTCTTTTAACAATTTTATCGTAAAGAAAATCGAAACGGACTCCGCCAGAGAGATAAACCTCGCCTTTAGGTTTTCCATCATAAAGATATTTCTCTAAGGATTCTTTTCCATCGAGAAACGAATATGTGAAATCCAATCTTGGGAATCCCCTTTTTACAGACGCATGTTGAACATAAACCGTTTTTATTCCTTTTTCCAATGCATTAAAAATCAAGCATCTGTTTATGTCGTTATGATCATTTGCAAGAACTAAAACCTTTACCTTATATTTATCCAACATCTCACCTGCAATCTCATAAAGTCCGTATGTCGTCAAAAGTCTCGTGAAATATTTAAGAATCAGAGCTTTATCTTCTTTGTCAGATTTTTTGTAAAGTTTTATTAAGGTAGAAAGATAAGGAATGCTATGCCACCAGGCGCGTCTTTTATGCACATCGGTAATATGATTATTGAGATAAAGATAAGTGTCTTTTTCAATATTGTTGATTATCGGTTCCAAAGAGCGTCTGTTGTTGAGCGAGACTCCAAAGAAAAGCAATCCTTTATAATTGACAGGCAATGACTTATATTTAAAATGTACGATAAAAGTATAATAAAAAAGCTGTCCGATGAAAATACATATCTGCTTGAATAATGAAGGCTGCTTTTCCTTCACAATCCGTGATATTTCATTGATTTCTAAAACGTTAAGATTACTATATTTCATCAGAATAATAACTTTTGTTCTTTGAGTTTATTATAATGTTCTATATCTCTCATTTTAAACACTTTGGCAGGATGACCGCCAGCGACTGACATCGCTGGAATATCTTTCACAACAACGCTGCCCGCCTGAATAACAGCGCCTTCTCCAATACTGACTCCTGGCAAGACAATTACGTTATTTCCAAACCATACATTATCTTCAATAATTACATCTTTGACAATCACAGTGTTATCGTATGGAATTTTGGTTCCGCAATCATAGTTATGATAATCGGTCATGATTTGACATGAAGTTCCAGAATGAAAGTTATCGCCTATGACGCATTTTCCTTTTCCCGTGATTTTCATCCCGTTAAAATTCACATTATATCCAAGATGTGTATTTTGATTAACAGTACTGAAACCATTGACAGACAGTTTGCCTTTGCATGATTTTGCCTTGGATTTCACAATCCATCTAAATAAAAATTTAGGTTTGAATATTCCTATGATAATTTTTTTTAACATATTCCCAAAATCTTTTCTACGAATTCACGGAAGACACCCTCACCTCCGTTTTTTGTCATTACCATTTGTGAATATTTTTTAACATATTCCGGAGCTGAATTAGGCGTTGCTGAGATGCCAACATTTTTTAACAATTCAATATCACCGAGGTCATCGCCAATATAAGCGACTTCATCTAAACTGATATTCAATTCTTTGCAAAGATTCTCTGCCACTTCCAATTTATTTTTAACACCTTGAAAGAGATAATCAATTTTAAGTTTTGCAGCTCTTCTTGCAACAATCTCTGTGTCTTCTCCAGTGATAATTCCGACGGGAATCTCGTTCTGATGCGCAAACAAAACGCCCGCACTATCGTAAGTGTGAAATTTCTTCCATTCGTTTCCCGTTTGGTCGTAATACATTCCGCCGTCAGTCCAAACGCCGTCAATATCTGTTAAAATTAATTTAGGTTTCTTCATCTATTCTAAATTTTGAGGATATATAATTTCGTTTCTTGGTATTTCAATCTTAACTTTTTTACCTATAACAGATTGTCTTTCTGACCATTTAAAACCATCGCCAGGACTTAAGAGATGAATGTCGTTTTCAGAAATCACCTCACCGACTTTTAGATTTCTGTTTGTGGCAATAGAGCGTTCGAGTTTAATCTTACTATTTTTAACCTCAGGCTCGATGAAGATTTCTTCTTTTCCCATCGACATCTCAGTGATTCTGATGTCGCGAATCATTCGGTTCACGCCGTCAGGACCTAAAGAACCAGCTTGATCGGTACCTTTCATTCTTCTGTCGATAGTGACGTGTTTCTCAATGATTTCCGCTCCCATCGCAATAGCAGCGACTGGCGCAGAAATTCCTATCGTATGATCGGAGAAACCGATTTTATATTGAGGATAATTCTTTTTTAAATATGTTATTGTGTTAAGGTTCAAATTGTTAGGATGAGTTGGATATTGAGACACGCAATGAAGAATTGAAATATTGCTGTGATATTTTGTAATTACTTCAAGAGCTTCATCTAATTCTTTTTTTCCCGCCATCCCCGTAGAAAGGATCATCGGAATTTTTGTCTCGGCAAGTACTTCAAGTAATGGAATATTTGTCAGGTCGCGACTCGCAACTTTCAGATAATCAGGAGTAAAATAATTCATTATGCTAAGGCAAGAAGGAGCGCACAATGTCTCAACAAAATCCAAACCTCTTTCCTTTGCATATTTATAAACCTCATAATGCTGCTCATCAGAAAGTTCTAAGTAGGCTCGATGTTCGCCGTAGGTTTTTCCAAATGAATTAGGTGAGTCGTAAATTCTCGACATCTGAGAATCAGACAGTTCGTGAGCCAAATCGCGTTTCGTCATCTTAACAGCATTCATTGGTTGAAGCTCGATGCCGAAATATTCCTCTCTCACAGGACGTGAAACAAGTTCAACTATAAGTTTCGCAATATCAACAGAACCATTATGATTCTGTCCGATCTCACCTATTATATATGTTCCTTTATTCATATCATTTCTGGTTTTTTAAAATCTCATTTTTCATAATTGCATGATATTCTTTATTTTCATTAAGAAATGCAAGAACATCAAAAGCATTGAAATCTGGTTTTATCTTATATATCTTATTAAATATTTCTTTTTGAATATCGAAATCAATTTGAGTATCAATTGTCAATCTTATGTCGTCGTGTTCGTCAATTACTTCAGGAATGTTAAAAAATCTTATGTTAAAATCATTAGGATTTGCATAAATGAAGTTTGTGACATGCTCGTGATAAAGATTTTCGTCTGTCATAGATTTTACTTTTTTCAAGGCATTAAGTGTCACAGCCTCAGCCCAGAAACCATAATGCGTTTTAATTGTCGGAGTTCCATTTGAAGTCATGAACGACATATAATCATGATCTGATTTTTCAAAATTATCTAAAAGGAAATTAAGAAATTCCAAATCCAAGAAAGGATTATCGGCGCAAACTCTTATAATCTTCTTCGCGTTAAATTCATTTGCTGCATCAATAAAACGCTGAAGCACATCATTTTCCGAACCTCGGAAATAATTTACACCATATTCTTTTGCAATATCTGTTAAAACGTCGTTATTTTCATTTGTCGATGTCGCGAGAATAATATCATTTTTATTAATAATTGATGTTAATCTTTTAAGAATCAATGAGAAGATACCTTCATTCTCATAGAAAGGAAGTATCATCTTTTGGGGAAGTCGAGTCGAGCCGGTTCGGGCTTGTATGATAATTTTTGCTTCGTTCATTTCTTAATTTTTTTATAGCTATGAAACGTGTCAATTATTGTTTCGATTAGATTAACATAATCTTTTGCCAAAGCACGTCGTGAATAATTCTCAACGACTTCGTTTTTCTTTGTAATAAGTTGATTTTCTTTATATTTATTAAATAAATCAATAATTGCGTTTTTCATTTCATCTTTATCATCAAAGTCGACGATAAAACCAGATTTCGTTTTGTCGAGGATAATTGCTGTGTCACCGTCAGTTGGACCAATAGCGAAAATCGGTCGTCCTGACGCCATATATTCAAAGATTTTTCCAGTCATGATGCCTTTAGCGTTAGGCGAATTGTTAATAAATAATAACAAAACTTGAGATGAACTCTGTTCTGCAATCACCTTTTCATGAGGAATATAAGGAATTATCTCTACATTATTCTCCAAACTATTTTTCTTTATAGATTCAATGACAGAATTATCGACTTGACCTATCAATCTAATTTTTAGTAGTTTAGAGAAATCTTTGATATTATCTTCCTTTATTATTTCACCAAGAGCTTCCCAGAAACGAACTGCATTTCTCGTTGCGCCTACTATTCCTACATGCGACATCGTGAAGTCTGAAGATAATTTAACATTTGTTAATTTTTCTTCAATATTAAAATCGTATCCGTTAGTAATAACTTCTACATCTTTTGCGCCGTGACCTTCGAGACCTTTAGCCCAATCCCAACCTACAGTCACGACTTTATCAGCTTCAGTAAGAACCTGATATTGAAGATTATAATGTCTCCTCAGGCTTCTTTTCGTTAACTTTAATTCACTAAAGAAATCGATGTCGGTCCAAGGATCACGGAAGTCGGCAATCCAAGGAATGTTAAATTTTTTATGTAATTCTTTAGCGATAAGATGCATTGAATGAGGAGGTCCCGTTGAGATAATCGCATCGACAGGATTCTTTTCTAAATATTTTTTAAGAAAATTAATTGAAGGTTTAATCCACCAACAACGAGCGTCAGGAATAAATAAATTTCCTCTTAACCAAACACTTATATTTTCTTTCCATGAAGATTTCTTCTTACCTTCATTGATAAATCCAGCCTTTATCTTCTCATCCTTCTTGATTCCGAGAAACTTCTTATAGAAAGAATAAGGCTCAACTATTTTACGTCTTAATATCTCGGCTTCAGGAGCTACATCCTTTTTCAACGACAAATCCTCAACAGGATATTCAGCATCTTCGGCAGTGTAAATAACAGGTTGCCAGCCATTTTCAGGAAAATACTTCGACATCTTCAACCAACGTTGAACGCCGGATCCGCCCGATGGAGGCCAGTAATATGTTATGATTAAGACTCTTTTCATTTCTATAAAGTCAACAGACAACGGTCAACAGTCAACAGACTTTGTACAATTTGATTTCCTATATGTTACGACAATCGCTGCTATTAAACCTAAGATTAATATCAAAGATGAAATGAATTGTATCGTGTTGCCTACTTTCCAGATCTTAGGTTCGTAGCGCATCATAATCTCGTGATTACCAGCTGGAATGACAGCGGCTCTCAAGATATAATCAGCTCTAATCAAAGGAGATTCATTTCCGTCTATCCATAATGTCCAGCCTTTATTTGTCCAGATTTCCGAGAAGACAACTAACTCATCTTTTGAAGAACTAAAACTGTAAATCAATTCATTAGGTTTGTATGAATCTAATTTTATTGTTCCAGATACTGATGAAGGATTAAAATCTCCAATAACATTTCTAAATTCGTCATTGACAATCGCAGTTGTTTTAACATCTGTATCTTCTATCGCTGCAATCTCTTCATTTGGCGTTGCAACCCATTTAATATCAGACACAATCCAAGCGTTTCCGAAAGCATCAGGATTTATGTTGGCAACAGGCTTGTTACCTTGAGGATAAATCAGATACTTAGTATTCAACATATTAAGTACATTCCAGAAACCATCGTTTCCGACACTATTTCCACCGAGATAATGATTTATAATGTCCTGATAACGACGAAGTTTTGCACCATGATAACCGCCTATAGATTTATGGAAATATGATGTACTTGCATCGTTAAAAGTATTTTTCGTTAAATCCATAACTCTGTAATTCAAACTGTTATCTTGAAGTATCTGTTTATCTATTTCAGACATGACGAATGGTTTCTCGAAACGGCGGCTATCAATGAAATTGTCGTTATTAAGATAACGTTTGTTAATCGGGAACATATCAAGGACAACGAGAGCTGCGAGCATTACAAACATTGCATTGTTTTTTAACTTGCCGTTAACATTTATTAACAAAATGATAGCTGCTACTGTAATAAACAAGAAGCTTCTTATCGCATCGCTTTTGAAAATTGCTATACGAACTTTCTCTAATTCATTTGCAAATGTCTGATAGATAGCGCCATCCTTGCCAGCACCTAACTGTGAGAATTGTGCGGCTTCGCCTTGACTTAAGAAATTAAAGAAAACATCTGGAATGATATAGAATAAAAGGCATAAACCAGCTGTCAATCCGAACGAGACGTACAGATAAATCTTATTTTTCTTTAAGCATTCTGGATTTCTGATCACTTCCGCGAGAGCGAGGAACGCCAATATCGGCATACAAACTTCAGCTATTACGAGCGTCATTGAGACAGCCCTAAACTTATTATACATTGGGAAATAATCGAGGAAGAAGTCGGTGAAGCCCATGAAGTTCTTACCCCAACTCAATAATATTGAGAGGATTGTAGCGATGAGAAGAACCCATTTTATTTTTCCTTTAACAACGAAGAGGCCGAGTACGAAGAAGAAGCATACAATCGCGCCGACATAGACTGGTCCGCTTGTTCCAGGCTGGTCGCCCCAGTAAGCGTTATTTTGAGCTATCATTGAGCGGAAACGAGGATCGGCGTTTTCCAAGGCTGGATTGTCGTTGCCGATATAAGCAGAAGCACCGCCTTTCACATTAGGAATCATCAAACTCCAAGTCTCACCAATGCCATAACTCCATTGAGTGACATAATCTCTGTCTAAACCACGAGTTTGATTGCCAGTATTTTCTGTAAGAACAGGTTTTCCGCGCATCGTTTCCTTACCAAATTCGTAATTAGCGTAAAGCGTTGTCGTGCTTGTGAGAATTGCTAAAATCGCTGCGCATACAAGGATTCCGCTTGCCTTGAAAAATTCGGGATATTTTTTGTTTTTGATAGTCTCAATAAATTCAGCTATGACAAAAATCAACACTATCATGAAGAGATAGTAAGTGATTTGGATGTGACCAGCTCTTATTTCCAAGGCGAGAGCTATTGCTGTAAGAACTGCGCCCCAGAGATATTTTCCTTTATAAGTCAATATTATACCAGCGATTACCGGAGCCATATAAGCCATTGCGACAGCTTTTGAGTTATGACCTGCACCCATCACTATGAAGAGATATGACGTGAAACCGTAAGCTAATGCGCCAATGAAGCTAATCCAGATTTTACAATCGAGGACGAGAAGCAGAATGAAAAATCCGAGCATACTGATAAAGACCGACATTATCGGGCTTGGAAATCCTAAACCGATTATTTTCTGGATGTATGTCATCAAATTAGAATTTTGTTGAACGCCGATATTCCATGCTGGCATACCACCGAACATTGAGTTCGTCCATAACGACTGTTCGCCGGTTTCTTCTCTGAATTGATTGATTTCTTGAGACATACCTTTATACATCTCAATATCATGTTGCTTAATTCTTTTGCCTTCAAGAATTGGAGTGAAATAAACTAAAGTTATCGCTGCAAAAGCAATAATAGCGAATATGATTCCAAGAAATTGTTTGTTCTTAAAAATATCTTTCATACAATTGACAGTTTACAATTAAGGATGACAATTTTAATAGACGAATTTAGCGTTTAATGTTTCGTATGTAGTTTCTATGCTCAAGAAGTAGATGTTAAAATTATTTAAGGTATTTTTTGTAAAGTCTTCAAGAGAAATGATATTTGTTCCAGAAGACATTATTCCGTAATTCTTAACGTAAATTAATTTTCCGTTCATATCATAGATCTTAATAATAACATCAGATGTATTACTTAAATTAAATTCACAAACAGAATTTGGGATTAAAGGATTAGGATAAATCTTAATATTTTTTGAGTAATTATTTTCATTAATGAAGGTAACGTCAGACTCATAGCAGCCCATATCAATTCTGTCGCCGATTATTCTTTGATTACCATCCAAGTCGGTAGGAGGGACTGACATTCCAGTTGTATCGATTGTGCCGCTATTTATTGCGGGACTTTCTGGAAGGAGATGGAAGTTGAGTGCGACAGTATCCACAAACATAGGATCTGTTTCAATCATAGATATGTGGTCATAAACTGCAACATATTCATTACCATGAATTTGTTTCAATCCACCTTCAAGAACAGAATTGTAGAACTCAGGTGCGCAATCGCTGCCCCAGACAAAAATCTGCGAAGCATCATCAAAAGTATCTTGTGACTCATACCAGTCGTTTCCCCAGATGATGCAATTTTTGAAGACGGGATTTGCTTTGCTATAGAACTGCATTGCGCCACCACCAGCACCGACTGTGTAGTTGTTAACCATAGTGACGTTTTGTATTAGAGGAGAAGAAGTTGCCATAGCCATCGCGCCGCCGTAGTGAAGAGCGATATTATTATGGAACAATACGTTGGAGACTCTGACTTCGTAATCGTTGGAACGTTGTATTCCCAATCCGGCAGCATTAGTGGCGATATTATTTTCAAAGACAGCTTTATTTACATTCACGGTGCAACTATCAAAATTGACACCACCGCCGTATGCTACAGTACATATATTATCGTGGAAATACATATCCTCCATATCTACCGAACATTTGAGGAATTGAAAACCGCATCCGTGCATATATTCACCGTCTTGATTATAACCTAAATTACCTTCGACTTCACAGTTAGTTATCTTGAAATTCGAGTTTTCTGCATATATTCCAGCACCTTTTCCGCTTGTAAAATTATTAGAGAAGTTACAGTTGTCAATCGTGACATTATCAACGTTATAAAATCTTAACGCTCCGCCGCGACGTATCTCATTAACAGTCTTTCCGTATGAGAAGTCACAATATTCAATCTTCACGGGAGTCGTAACATCTTGAAAAGTAATGGCATTCCATCCGCCATCGCCAGAATCCCATTTATAAAAACCAGTAGTGTCGATGGAAGTGAAAACGATAGGTTCATTTTCGTTACCGATGGCTTCAAAACCGCCTTTTACCAAGATGTTGTAATGATCCTTGAAGATGACATTAGTTCCGGCGGTGATAGAAAGGGAGTTTTCTTCAGCGACAACAACGTCGCCAACAACTAAAATTGTATCACAATCCCAAATTCCATCTTGATTTCCTGATACTTCATAAGTTTGAGCTTTCGTGATGAAAGGTAAAAATAAGAGTAAGAATAGAAGATTTTTTTTCATAATGAATAATTTTATGTTCTTATCATTGGGTTTACACATTATGTGTATTACACTAAGCATTTGGTCACAAAAATAAGCATTTTTCACTAATAAAGACCCATCACATTATTTATTATTTATTTTTGTCTGAGATTAAGAATTTTAATTATTTTTGTAGGATTAAAGAGAAAGTTTCAAATTAAGATTTTTCAATAATTTTTAATAATAAGGATATGAGTAACAACAAAAAACTTTTTGAGGAATTTCCTGCGGTGACAACCGAACAATGGGAAGCCGTCATTCAAAAAGATCTCAAAGGAGCTGACTACAACAAGAAACTTGTTTGGAAGACAGCAGAAGGTTTCTCGGTAAGACCATACTATCGCGCCGAAGACCTTAATTCAATTACATGGAACAACGTGGAACCTAACCAGTTCCCATACGTTCGCGGTAACAAAACAAAAGGCAACGAATGGCTCATCTGCCAAGACATCAACGTCAAAGATTGCA
Organism: Lentimicrobiaceae bacterium; assembly: GCA_015061365.1. Lineage (GTDB taxonomy): Bacteria > Bacteroidota > Bacteroidia > Bacteroidales > F082 > Limimorpha. The sequence goes on from SUWS01000065.1 coordinate 13,513, forward strand.
AAGCCGCTAACGAAAAAGCATTAGACGCTATCAAGAGAGGCGCTAACGCTATCACCTTCCGCTTGGAATACGACAAACTCTACACCGACTTAGAACTCTCAGCATTGCTCAACGGCATCAACGCTAAGGAAGTCGAATTGAGTTTCTACAATAACAAATATCATCTCCCACTTTTGGAGCAGCTTTCAAGAATCCCAGATTTACGCGGTTCTTTGAACTACGACCCATTGACACGCTACATTCGTCGCGGAACATGGTTCATCTCCGAAACAACAGATATGGAACTCGCTTACATCTTGACAAAAGCCGAGATGCCAGGATTCCAGACCATCGGTATCAACAGCCACGTCTTCACTAACGCTGGCGCTACCATCGTTCAAGAGATGGCTTTCGCTTTGTCGATCGGAGCAGAATATTTGGATAAACTCACAGATACAGATTTAAGCATAGACGAGATTCTTCCTAAGATGCGTTTCAACGTGGCAGTAGGTCAGAACTACTTCATGGAGATGGCTAAGATGCGTGCTTACAGAGTTTTATGGGCAAACATCGCTAAGGCTTACGGCGCAAAAGAAG